>JAYSVE010000727.1:0-7705 GCA_043718725.1 Methylibium sp. | reverse complement strand
ACAACGCCGACAACGAACGGATCAAGCGCCGGTACTTCGTTTTCCTGAAGGAGGCCAAGCGGCAGAGCGAGGACTCGGTGGACGCGGCGGCCAAGGCGCTGGCGCGGTTTGAGGCCGACACTCGGTATCGGGACTTCAAGGCATTCCACTTCGAGCAGGCCGTGGCCTTCAAGAAGCACCTGGCCGAACAAAATAGCCTGACCACCGGCGGCAAGCTCAGCAAGGCCACGCTGCACGCCACGCTGGCGCACCTGAAGCGGTTCTTCCAATGGCTGGCCGACAAGCCGGGCTACAAGTCGCAGCTGCAGTACTCGGACGCTGAGTATTTCAACCTGTCGGAGAAAGACACGCGGGTGGCGACCGCAAGGCGCGAGCGGGCCACGCCGACGCTGGAGCAGGTCAAGCACGTCATTGCGTTGATGCCTGGCAACACCGACATTGAGCGCCGGAACCGCGCGCTCGTGGCCTTCACCCTGATGACGGGTGCGCGAGACAGTGCCCTGGCGTCGATGAAGCTCAAGCATGTCGACCTGGCCGCCGGCAGCGTGTTCCAGGACGCGCGAGAAGTCGACACGAAGTTCAGCAAGAGCTTCACGACCTACTTCTTCAATGTCGGCGACGACGTGCGCCAGATCTTCGATGCCTGGGTCAACTATCTGCGGCAGGAGAAGCTGTGGGGAAACGACGATCCGTTGTTCCCGGCGACGCTCGTAGAGCTGGGCGAGGCGAGGCAATTTGAAGCCGTGGGCTTGGCGCGCAAACACTGGAGCACGGCATCCCCGATCCGCGAGATCTTCCGGAGCGCATTCGAGTCCGCGGGCCTGCCGTACTTCAACCCTCACAGCTTCAGGACCACCCTCGTTCAGCTCGGGCAGACCCTCTGCCGGGACGCCGAGCAGTTCAAGGCGTGGAGCCAGAACCTTGGCCATGAGGGGGTGTTGACCACGTTCTTGAGCTACGGCGCCGTCGCCCCACGCCGGCAGGGGCAGATCATTCAGGCTCTGGCCGTGGGGGCTGCTCAACCACAAGGGCAGGCAGAGGTAGTGGCGCAGGCTGTGCTGCATGCGATGCGTGGGGCCGGATTGCTGGTCGCGAACGGTTGACGTAGTCGCCGCGTCAGCCCTGTTCTTCATACTTTTTTCACACCACCAACGAAAACGGCCCCCGAATGAGCCGTAAGTCGTTGATTTTTATGGTGGGTGGTGCAGGTTTTGAACCTGCGACCCCTGCCGTGTGAAGGCAGTGCTCTACCGCTGAGCTAACCACCCGAATGGGGTGTTCGATCTCTCTCGAACAGCGTTTGATTGTGCCACAGGCTCAGGCCATCTTCCGCCAGACCGACTTGCCGCCACTGGCCTTGTCAAGCTCGATCAGCACTTGCGCGTGAGCAGCAAGCTCGGCTTCGTCGGCGGTGATCACACGCAGTTCGAGTCGACTGAAATCGATCGACTCGACGCGGAGTTCGGTCGACGCCGACTCGTCGCCATCGATCCCCAACGATTTTTGGCCGCGCGTCATGCGGATGTAGACCTCGGCCAGCAGTTCGGCGTCCAGCAACGCGCCATGCAGTTCGCGATGGGCGTTGTCCACCTCCAGTCGCCGGCACAACGCGTCCAGCGAGTTCGCCTTGCCGGGGAACATTTCGCGCGCCATCAGCAGGCTGTCGGTGACCTGGCCGACACCGCTGATGAACTTCGGGCGGGCCATGCGCTTGAGCTCCTGGTTCAGGAAACCCACGTCGAACGCGGCGTTATGGATGACGACTTCAGCGCCGGCCAGGTAGTCCATCAGCTCGTCGGCGACCACTGAAAAGAGCGGCTTGTCGGCGAGGAACTCATCGCTCAATCCGTGGACGTTGAAGGCGCCCTCGCTGTTGGGTCGCTCCGGGTTCAGGTAGAAGTGCAGATTGCGGCCGGTGAGCTTGCGGTTGATCATCTCCACACAACCGATCTCGATGATGCGTTCGCCGGCCTCGGCGCTCAAGCCAGTGGTTTCGGTGTCCAGGAAGACCTGTCGCATCGGGCTCGCCTATTGGTCAGGGGCCTGCTTGCGGCCCCACCACCACAGCCCGAGACCGGCGGCGACCATCGGCACGCACAGCCACTGCCCCATGCTCATGTTCAACGCCAACAGACCAAGAAAGCTGTCGGGCTCGCGGAAGTATTCGGCGATGAAGCGGAACAGGCCGTAGCCGATCAGAAACATCCCCGACACCTGGCCCAGCGGACGCGGCCTGCGCGCGTAAACCCACAGCAACACGAACAACAGCAAGCCTTCCAGCGCGAACTGGTACAGCGGCGACGGGTGGCGCGGCAGGTCGGTGCCCGACTGCGGAAACACCATGGCCCATGGCAAGCCGGGGTCGGCGGCACGGCCCCACAGCTCACCATTGATGAAGTTGCCAATGCGCCCCGACGCCAGCCCCGTGGGCACACACGGGGCGATCAGGTCGGTGACCTGCAAGAACCGCCTGCCTCTGGCGCGCGCGAACAACGCCATCGCCACCAGCACGCCCAGCAGTCCGCCGTGAAACGCCATGCCGCCTTTCCAGACGGCAAAGACCTCCAGCGGATGGCTCGCGTAATAACCGGGCTTGTAGAACAGCACATAGCCCAGCCGCCCGCCGATCACGACACCGAGAACCCCATAGAAAAGCAGGTCCTCCACATCGCGCCGGGTCCAGCCGGACTGGGCAAACTGCGCCAGCTTGACGCGCTGCGCGCCCAGCCAGATGAACAGGCCAAAGGCCAAGAGATAGGTCAGTCCATACCAATGGATGGCCACCGGCCCGAGCTGCAGGGCAACGGGGCTGAATTGCGGGTGAATGAGCATGCCGCGATGATAAAGGGCCGGCTTGGCCCGACCGCTATAGTTCGGGTCCGCCGCCGGCACGCACGAGGAAAACCATGAGTTCGAACCGCCGCTCCAAGAACATCACCGAAGGCGTGGCCCGCGCTCCAAACCGGTCCATGTACTACGCCCTGGGCTACCAGGAGGCCGACTTCAAGAAGCCGATGATCGGTGTGGCCAACGGCCACTCCACCATCACACCGTGCAACTCGGGCCTGCAAAAACTGGCCGATGCGGCCGTGCTTGGCATCGAAGAGGCCGGCGGCAACGCGCAGATCTTTGGCACACCGACCATCAGCGATGGCATGGCCATGGGCACCGAAGGCATGAAATACAGCCTGGTGTCGCGCGAGGTCATTGCCGACTGCATCGAGACCTGTGTCGGCGGCCAATGGATGGACGGCGTGCTGGTGGTGGGCGGCTGCGACAAGAACATGCCTGGCGGGATGATGGGCATGCTGCGCGCCAACGTGCCGGCCATCTACGTCTACGGTGGCACCATTCTTCCGGGCCGCTACAAGGACAAGGACTTGAACATCGTCAGCGTGTTCGAGGCGGTCGGCCAGTTCAGCGCCGGCACCATGAGCGAGAAAGATTTCGGCGAGATCGAACGTCGCGCCATTCCGGGCAGCGGCTCTTGCGGCGGCATGTACACCGCCAACACCATGAGTTCGGCGTTCGAGGCGCTGGGCATGAGCCTGCCGTTTTCCAGCACCATGGCCAACCCGCACGACGAAATCGTCATCCATGCAAAGGAGGCCGCCCGGGTGCTGGTCGAAGCCGTCAAGGCCGACCTGAAGCCGCGCGACATCGTTACCCGCAAGTCCATCGAGAACGCCGTGGCCGTCGTCATGGCCACCGGCGGCTCGACCAATGCCGTGCTGCATTTCCTTGCGATTGCCCATGCGGGGCAAGTCGAGTGGAGCATCGATGACTTCGAGCGCATGCGCAAACGCGTGCCCGTGCTGTGTGACCTGAAGCCGTCGGGCCAGTATCTGGCGGTCGACCTGCACCGAGCCGGCGGCATTCCGCAAGTGATGAAGGTTCTCCTCAAGGCCGGGTTGCTGCACGGCGACTGCATGACCATCACCGGCAAGACCGTGGCCGAGAACCTGGCCGCGGTGCCCGACGCGCCGCGCGCCGACCAGAACGTGATTCGCCCGATCGACAAACCCATGTACGCCCAGGGCCACCTCGCCATCCTCAAAGGCAACCTGTCGCCGGAAGGGTGCGTCGCCAAGATCACTGGCCTGAAGAACCCGGTAATCACCGGCCCGGCGCGGGTGTTCGATGACGAGCAGTCTGCGATGGCCGCCATCCTGGCGCGAAAAATCGTTGCGGGCGATGTTCTGGTGTTGCGCTACCTCGGGCCCAAGGGCGCGCCGGGCATGCCGGAGATGCTGGCGCCCACCGGTGCCCTGATCGGCCAAGGTTTGGGCGAGTCGGTGGGCTTGGTCACCGACGGGCGTTTCTCGGGCGGCACCTGGGGGATGGTCGTGGGCCACGTCGCACCCGAAGCCTATGCCGGCGGCAACATCGCCTTGGTTCAGGAGAGCGACTCGATCACCATCGACGCCCACACGCTGACCTTGCAGCTCAACGTCGGCGACGACGAGTTGGCCAGGCGCCGCGCCGCCTGGACGCAACCGACACCGCGCTATACCCGCGGTGTGCTCGCCAAGTTTGCGAACAATGCGTCAAGTGCCAGTAGCGGGGCCGTGCTGGACCGATTCGACTGAGGAGTGTCCGATCGGCCTGGCCACCGGCAATCAGCGCTTGCGCTTTTGCCGCGGGTCCTGGCCCATCCCCAGGGCCTCAAGATTCTGTTTGCGGCGATCGTCCTTCTTCTTGTCGATTTTTTCGATTTCACGCCGCTTGTTGTAGCCACTCGAATCGGCCCACCCCCACCAGGCCAGGGCAAACAAGAACGGAAGCACAAACTTCCACAGGTCGCCGAAGACCTCCCAGTTCCACCCCGCCGGCGGTCCGATCCCGAGAAAGTGCAGGAGCACCAGCAAGACGCCCAGCATCACAAACAGCATGAAGCAATTCCCTTCAAACACGACGGCAACGCCAATGGGCAGTCAACCGCAACTTCTACAATCCGTTGAGGTGAATGTAGCGCACCGACTTTGCAAGATATCCTGAAAGGAAACCATGAAGTTGCTCCCATTTCTGACGCTGGTCATCGCCGCCGGCACTGCCGCGCCCTCCTTTGCCAATGCCGACCTGGCGCAGAAGAAAAACTGCATGGCCTGCCATTCGGCTGACAAGAAGCTTGTCGGTCCCGCCTACAAGGAAGTGGCCAGCAAGTACGCTGGCCAGGCCGATGCCGTGGACAAACTGGTGCAAAAGGTGATCAAAGGCGGTGCTGGCGTTTGGGGCGCCGTGCCCATGCCAGCCAACGCACAGGTCAGCGAGGCCGAGGCCAAGACGCTGGTGGCCTGGGTGCTGAGTCAAAAGTAAGCCGGCCTCGTCCCACAAGAAATGCCCCGTTTTCGGGGCATTTTTTTCGCTCGCCGCAGGCGTCTGCGACCCGACCCGCCCCGGTTGACAAGCCGCTGGCGCCCCATGCACACTGGCCGCCGGATGGGTCTCAAAAGACACCAGCGCGCCATGGCAATCTCGATGGATGGAAAGCTCCCCTTTGTGCACCTGGTCGAGTCGGCCGGGGCCAATTTTCTGAAGTACCCTGTCGAGCAGTTCGTCCATGGCGTAGGCTGGTTCCACCGGCTTCATCGTGGGAACCGAGGCCAAGCGGGCTGGCATGCGGTTCGGCGTGGCCCGGCCCTGACCCAACCTCCCCGGAGCACGCTATGCATCTCACCCACGAACACGAAGAAATCAAGCGCACGCTCAGGCGCTTCATCACCGAGCAGGTCAACCCGCATGTCGACGCGTGGGAAGCGGCCGAGATGTTCCCGGCGCACCAGGTCTTCAAGCAACTCGGTGACCTGGGGCTTCTGGGGCTGACCAAACCCACTGAATTCGGCGGCATGGGGCTGGACTATTCATACTCGGTGGTGATGGCCGAGGCACTGGGCGACATCAATTGCGGCGCGGTACCCATGGCCATCGGCGTGCAGACCGACATGGCGACTCCGGCGCTGGCGCGCTTCGGCTCCGATGCGCTCAAGCGCGAGTTTCTGGCGCCGGCCATCGCGGGCGACGCGGTGGCCTGCATCGGGGTGTCCGAACCCGGCGCCGGCTCCGATGTGGCGCAGGTCAAAACCACCGCGCGCAAGGTAGGAGGCGACTACGTGATCAACGGCGCGAAAATGTGGATCACCAACAGCCTGCAAGCCGACTGGATGTGCCTGCTGGCCAACACGTCCGAAGGCGCCGCGCACAAGAACAAGAGCCTGATCATCGTGCCCATGAACACGCCCGGCATCACCGTGGCCAGCAAGATCCGCAAGATCGGCATGATGGCCAGCGACACCGGGTTGATCCACTTCGACGATGTTCGCGTGCCGCAAGCCAACCGCGTCGGCGAAGAAGGCATGGGCTTCACCTACCAAATGATGCAGTTCCAGGAAGAGCGCCTGTGGGCCGCCGCGAATGCGATCCGGGGCCTGCTCAACTGCATCGAACACACAGCCGCCTATGCGCGCGAGCGGCGGGTGTTCGGCCAGTCGGTGCTCGACAACCAGGTGGTGCATTTCAAACTGGCCGAGCTCAAGACCGAGATCGAAGCCTTGCGCGGACTGACCTACATGGCGACGGAGCACTACATCGCCGGCAAGGACGTGACCGAGTGGGCCTCGATGGCCAAACTCAAGGCCGGGCGCCTGCTGCGCACCGTGCCCGACGCCTGCCTGCAGTTCTGGGGCGGCATGGGCTACACCTGGGACAACGTCGTCTCGCGCATGTACCGCGACGGCCGGCTGGCGTCGATCGGCGGCGGCGCCGACGAGGTGATGCTCGGCATCATCTGCAAGCACATGCACACACTTCCGGTTCGGCGCTGAGGCCGCGGCGGTCCGCACCGCCCAGCCCCGCCACACGGTGTCGCACTTGGCATCGCTGCCGTTCGCCTTCGGCGCCGAGATCCCCCGACCAGCGCCGTGCAGGCGTCGCCCCACCTCGGTGGCGTGGGCTTCCTGCGCGGGACGAATGCCGGGCGCAGGGCCCACGCGTTGCCCGCTCAGTTCATCTTCGTGTAGTCGGAAATCACCTTCCACTTGCCGTCGGTGATCTGCGACAGGCGCGACGCGTCGCTGCCCAATCGCCTGGTCGGCGAGAACGTGGCCGGCGCGCTGCCGAAGATGTCGGGCGCGATCTTCATCGTGTCCATCGCCTTGATGAACGAGTCGGTGCTCAAGTTGGCGCCGGCCTTGGTCGATGCGTTGGCGAACGCATCGACGATGCTGTAGCCGTAGACCGAGAAGACCGTCGGGTCCTCGTTGAACTTGGTCTTGTACTTGTTGGCCCAGAAGCGGATCGGTTGCGAGGCTTCGTCGGTGTAGGGGTTCTGCACCGTCATGGTGGCGTAAAGGCCGTCCATGGCCTTGCCGCCGAGCTTGTGGATCAGGTCGGTGTAGGTCGCGCTGGAGCCAAGGAACACCGGGTTGAAGCCGGTCTTGCGCGACTCGCCGATGGTGCCGATGGTCTCGCGGATGATGGTGCCCATCACCACCAGGTCGCAACTGGCCGCCTTCATGCGCGCCACCTGCGACGAAAAGTCGGTCGCGCCGCGCTTGTACGAGGTCTTCTCGACGAACTCCATGCCCACCGTCTTCAGGCCGGCCTCGGCGCCGCGCACCACCTCCAGCCCGAACTCGTCGTCCTGGTAGATCGTGCAAACCTTCTTTGCGCTCTTTTCCTTGATGAGGCCAGGCAATGCACTGCGCAT
>JAYSVE010000726.1:0-3266 GCA_043718725.1 Methylibium sp. | reverse complement strand
CCGCGCCTTCTACCCAGCCGCCTTGCCCCTTGGCCTTGTCCTTGTAGGGCGGGTTGCCGATGACCACCGTGATGGGCTGCTCGCGCTTCACGCGGTTGGCGGCCTTGCGCTGCTGGCCGATGGCGGCGGTAAAGCCAGGGAAGCTGCCACCGTCGTCGTTGGGGTTGCTCAGCGTGTCGGTGACGTACATGCGTGGTGCCACCTGCGGTATCGCCCCCGTCAAGGCCACCACCTCGGCCAGCAGCCGCAACTGCGCCACAGCGGAACGGGCCCAGCTGGAGCTCGAACGCCACCACACGCCGCAGCGCGGCCTGCACGGCGGCAGGTACCGCGCCAGGCCCTTCGTCGTCTCGCACGCGCGCCGCCAGATGGCGCAACACCCCTAGCACGAAGGTGCCGGTCCCCGTGGCGGGGTCGGCCACGGTGACGCTATCGGTCGCCAGATCGCGGTTGAGCCCAAAACCCGGTCGGCGCAGCGCCTCGTCCACCAGCGAAACCATCGCCGCCACGACTTCGGGCGGCGTGTAGTACGAGCCGGTCTGCTTGCGCAGGTCGTTGTCGTAGACCTCCAGAAACTCTTCGTAGAAGTACAGCCAGGCGTCGGCCTTTCCCTTGCTCACCTCGGGCCAGTCCACGGCATCCAGCACCCTTTCCAGCGTGCGCAACGAGGTGGCCAGGGCCAGGCGCGTTTCCTTGTTGTCGGTCAGCAGTTGCAGCGCAGCGCCGATGAGCGAGGCCGTCTCCTTAAGCTCCTCGGCTACCCGGTGCAGATCGGTACCGATGGTGATGCCGCGCGCCCGCGCCATCAGCAGGCCGAAGGTCACCGCCTGCGCGTAGCCATCCGCGAACTGGGTGTCGGTGGCCTGCGGAAACAGCAGATGGCGCCAGTCACCAGCCAGTGTGGTGAGCGCCTCGCTCTTGTCGGCCAAAGCCTCGGTGACTTCATCTCGCAACAGGCGGCAAAGGCGAGCGCTGACCTCGGCCAACTCCTTCGGCGTGCGAGGTGCAATAGGCTCCCAGCGAAAGAAGAATTCGAACAGCGCTTGAAGGCCATAACCGGGAGCCAGCTTGTCACCCAAGGTCTCGACATCGCCGTCCAGGCGAATCAGGGGCGATGCGAGTTCGCCATTGCGCCACAGGCTGAATTCGTTGCCATCGGCGTAGAGCAGGTTGGGCAAAGACTGGAGGCGCTGCCACTGGGCCTTGTCGTGCGCTCCCTTCATTCGTCGGGGGTCTGCGCCCTTGCCTGGTGCCTTGAGTTCGACAAACCCGACCAATGCGCCATTGACCGTGATCGCATAGTCCGGCCGAATGTGCAGGGCCGAAAGAGATGTTTCGCCCACAGCCACCACGGCGCGCAGCGGAAAGCCGCAAAGTGCTGCCAAGTCGCCAACGAGCTGCTCGAAAGGCGCGCGAAGCTGATCTTCGGGTTCGCCTGCGACCGACGGATTGCGGAGTTTGGCCTTGGCGCTCTTTCCGAACCTCGAAATCGCATCAACCAGGGTTGGTTTCAAGCTCACTCCCATTGCCGTCGGCTGACCATCGGTTCAGCGGTTGGTCTGGTGAGCATATCGGACATCCTGACCAGCGGCCACTTTAGGCACGGCGTGTTCAGTTGGGCGCCTCGCATACTGAATGCGGGACGCTCAACGCACGGGCTTGCCGTCCTTCGCGAAAGAGATGTCGTGTGGCGTCGAGGTGCAAGTGCCACTGCGCATGGCAGTCGTCACTGTCGGTTGCTGCGGACGTGCGCCCTGTTCTCCAGCGTCAACCAGAATCGGCCCCGCCAAGGAGATGTTCATAGGTTCCAGACACGGTTGGCTTCGCTGCGCGGTCGCCGGCCACCGGCCTCCTGTTCGGTGTGGACGCCTTCCAGCCTGTGGCCGTCTTGGCTGACCAGGCATCCGAAGCGGCGCGCGTTGCAGGCAGCCTGCGCCGGCCGGCCGGCTTAATCGCACCGCCGCTCGACCAGCACCTCCGCCGACCGATCGCCCATCAAGAAGCGCGCGCCGGCGCCGCGCCGCTGCGCCGCATCGCCGGGGTTGTAAAGCGCGCAACTGCGCAGCGACAGGCAGCCGCAACCGATGCACGAGCTGAGTTGGTCGCGCAGCGCCACGAGCGCGGCGATGCGCTGCTCCAGCAGGGGCCGCCAGGCGCTGGACAGGCGCTGCCAATCGGCCTTGGTGGGGGTGCGCTGGCCGGGCAGCGTGTCCAGCGCCGCCTTGACTTGCTCCAGGCTCAGGCCCACCGTCTGCGCCGCGCGAATGAACGCGACACGGCGCAGCACCTCCCTGGGGTACTGGCGCTGGCCACCGGCCGTGCGGGTGCTGACGATGAAGCCCCGGGCTTCGTAGTAGCGCAGCGCGCTGGCGGCGGCGCCGGACCGTCGGGCCAGCTCCGTGATGGTGATCCAGGGTTGCGGCATCATCGTTCCTCGAAGGGTCGCGGTCAAATTTCCGCTTGACCTCAAGCTTACTTTAACTTGCACAGTGGGGCGCCGAACTACGGAGCCCGCACCATGAACACCGTCGCGCAAACCCTGTGCAGCCTGCCCCTGGAGGCGTTCGACCACCCGCGGCCGGGCGACGCCTGGGAGCGCAGCCCACTGGTCGACACCAGCGACGCGCAACTGGTGGCCGGCGTGGTCGCGGCCCTCACGCCGCCGAAGATCGCGGCGCCGTCGTCGTTCGTGCTCCACGCCCCGCTGGAGTTGCTGGCCCGCGCCGCATTGCTGCCGCACGTCGCACCGGCCGCCCGGCCGCAGGCGCGGCGCCAGATCGCCGCCATTGGCGTGCGCTACGCCCACGCGGGCGCCTCGGCCGAGGCCCCCAACGCCAGCTTCGCAGGCGACGCCACCGCGCTGGCCGACTTGCTGGAATCGCTGCGCGACGGCGACGTGCAAGGTGTGGACGCCGCGCTGTGCTTCTTGCTGCCGCGCGTGCCGCTGTGGCGCTTGCGCTCGGCCCTGGTCGACGCGTTGGCGCCGTGCCTCGGCGCCGCGGCGCATGCGCCGATCCTGCTGGCCGCGCTGCCACGCGTGGCCGATCGCATCGCCGGTGTGGGCGGGCTGCTGCGCGCGCCGCTGCGCACGCTGGCCGCCGCATCGGATCAGCGCCTGACCTGGCACCTGGCCCTCGCCGAGGCGGTCGCGCCCGCCGATCCGGCCAGCGCCCTGGTCGAGGCGTTGGCGGCCCCGCCGCGCCTGACGTCGTCCTCGCTGATCGCGCCGACGATGCTGGCCGTCGAGCGCAGCGGCGACGCCGCGC
>JAYSVE010000725.1:0-3267 GCA_043718725.1 Methylibium sp. | reverse complement strand
ACGGCCTGCTCGGCCACTCGGATGCCGACGCGCTGTGCCATGCGATCACCGACGCGCTGTTGGGTGCCGCGGCGCTGGGCGACATCGGGCGCCATTTTCCCGACACCGATGCGTGCTTTGCCGGCGCCGATTCGCTGGTGTTGCTGGCCGAGGCGATGCGGCGCGTGCGTGCGGCCGGCTGGGAACTCGGCAACCTGGACAGCACCATCGTGGCCCAGGCGCCGAAGCTGGCGCCGCACCTCCCGGCCATGTGCCAGCGCATCGCGCAAGCGCTGGCGGTTGACGCGTCTCAGGTCAACGTGAAGGCCAAGACGGCCGAGAAGATGGGGCCGGTCGGTCTGGGCCAGGCCATCGAGGCGCGGGCGGTGTGCCTGCTGGTGCGCGCGGCCTGAGCCATCGACAGCGGCGCAGCGGCGCGCGGTTGAACGGAGCGATCGCCCGCAACGCCGAGGCCAAATCGAAGGTCTGCGAGCGGCTCGTCAAGAAGGCGAACACCGGCCTTGCACACCGACCCGCAAACTACGGCGCCCGGCGCAGGCGGATGTGTATCAGCAGGCCGCCGTCGGCCGCGTTGGTCAGCTCGAACGCGCCGCCCATGCGCTCGATCGATTTTTCGACGATGGCCAGGCCCAGCCCGGCCCCGGTGGCCGCGGTGCGGGCCGCGTCGCCGCGGAAGAACGGCGTCGTCAACTGGCCGAGCTTTTCCGGGTCGACACCCGGGCCGAAGTCGCGCACCGAGAGAATCACCCAGCGGCCGGTGCGCGCATAGGTGACCTGCACGCGGGCGATGCCGGTGTCCGCGGAGCGGCCGTAGCGCCGCGCGTTTTCAAACAGGTTCTGCAGCACCCGCGCCAGCTCGATGGGGTCGGCCAGCACGTTGATGTCGGGCGCCACGCGGGCCTGGATGCGAATCTCGTTCGGGTCGCGAAAGGCGGCAATCTCGCGGTCCACCAGGTTGCTCAGCGGCACCGACACCATCTTCACGTCGCCCGGCCGCGCGTAGTCCATGAACTTGTCGATGATGGCGTCGAGCTGCTCGATGTCCTGCGCCATGTTGCTCTTGGCTTCTTCATCGTGCACGCTCATTTCGGCCTCTAGTCGAAGCCGCGCCAGCGGCGTGCGCAGGTCGTGCGAGATGCCGGCCAGCATCACGGCGCGGTCGGCTTCGACCTTGGCCAGTTCGCGCGCCATGCGGTTGAAGCCCATGTTGACCTGGCGGATTTCGCTGGTCAGCGTGGTTTCGTCCAGATGCGATTCGAATTCGCCTTCGCGGATGCGGCTGGCCGCAAACGACAGGTCGCGCAGCGGCTGGTTGATCAGCCGCGCGATGGTGGCCGAGCCCAGGATCGTCGCCAGCAGGGCAATGCCCACCCACAGCGACAGTGTGCTGATGGCCATCGGGCCGACGCTGTCGCGGTCGGTCTGCAGCCAGAACGGATCTTTCTCGATCGAGAAGCCGACCCACAACCCGGGCACGCCATTGACCGAGCTGGCGACCAGCGTGTCCGGCCCCAACTGCGAGCGCAGCCCCAGGCCGATGGCGCGCGAGAACCGGTCGACTTCATAGGGCACGTACTTGTCTTGCGGCTCGCGCGGCGCGAGCTTGACCGAAGCCTGGTTGGACATGCTCTTGACCAGCGCCACGCGGTTGATGCCGTCGCTGCTGCGCAGGGCCGAACGCGCCAGGTTGACCAGGCTGGCAATTTGCTGCGCCGCCTGCACGGCGCGCGGCTCGAACTCGAGGGCCCGGAAGGTTTGGGTCCAGGCGAACACGCCCCCGGCCAGCAGCAGCGCCAGCAACACGAAGGTGCGCCAGAACAGGCTCAGCGCGAGCAGCTTCTTGGGCATCAGGCCAGGGCGGGGCACGCGGGCACGCGCGGGTTCAAGCCGTGCCGTCCGGCACGAAGACGTAGCCGACGCCCCAGACAGTCTGGATGTAGCGCGGCTGGGTCGGGTCGGGCTCGATCATCTTGCGCAGGCGCGAAATTTGCACGTCCAGGCTGCGGTCGAACGGCTCGAATTCGCGGCCGCGCGCCAACTGCGCCAGCTTGTCGCGCGACAGTGGCTGGCGCGGGTGGCGCACCAGCGCCTTGAGCATGGAGAACTCGCCGGTCGTCAGGGCGATTTGTTCGCCGTCCTTGGACAGGCGTCGCAGCGTCAGGTCGAATTCGAACGGACCGAATGTCACGGTTTGTGCGTCCTTGGCCGGGGCGCCGGGGGCTTCGAGCGTCGGGCGCCGCCGCAGCACGGCGTTGATGCGCGCCAGCAACTCGCGCGGGTTGAAGGGCTTGGGCATGTAGTCGTCGGCGCCGACCTCAAGCCCGACGATGCGGTCGACGTCTTCGACCTTGGCGGTGAGCATGATGATGGGCGTCAGGTCGTTGCTGGCCCGCAGGCGGCGGCAGATCGACAGGCCGTCTTCGCCAGGCAGCATCAGGTCGAGCACGATCAGGTTGACGGTCTCGCGCGTCAGGATGCGGTTGAGGGCCTTGCTGTCTTCGGCCAGCAGGACCTCGAAGCCTTCTTGTGTGAGGTAGCGACGCAACAGATCGCGGATCCGGGCATCGTCATCGACCACAACAATTCGATCGGCACGCGGGTTGGAAGTGGCCATGGTCAAGCTCCGAATTTGTAACAGCGGAGATTCTGCGCAGGTTTGAAAGCCCTTTTTGGCCGATCTGACCGGCTGTTACAACTTTTGCCGAGAGGAATTGACAACCCTTGCAGCACCCCGAGCGGCGCTCCTGGGCGCCGAGTTGGGGACAATGCGGGTCCCTAGCCTTGTTCACCCAGGAGACGGCCCATGGATTCGCCCCGCAGTGCCAGATGCTTTGCCGGCCTTGCCGTGGCCTTGATGGCGGTCGTGGCCCAGGCCCAGGCCGTGGACGCCGCCGCGCCGCCGCAAGGCGTGGTCAGCCTGAGCGCCAGCGCCAGCATCGAGGTCACGAAGGATTTGCTGACCGTGAACCTGACGACCACGCGCGAAGGCCAGGACGCCGCCGGTGTGCAGGCCCAGCTCAAGCAGGCGCTGGACGCGGCCCTGGCCGAGGCCAGGAAGGCCGCGCGGCCGGGACAACTGGACGTGCAGACCGGCAACTTTGCGCTGTCGCCGCGCTACACCAACAAGGGCGGCATCAGCGGCTGGCAGGGCAGCGCCGAGTTGGTGATCGAGGGGCGCGACATGCAGGCCATCGGCCAACTCACCGGCCGCATCACCACGCTCACGATTGCGCGGGTGGCCTACAACCTGTCGCGCAGCCTGCGTGA
>JAYSVE010000724.1:0-3267 GCA_043718725.1 Methylibium sp. | reverse complement strand
CCGTGGCGGGTGCGCGCACCGGCGGCTCGATCCGTGAGGTGCAGTACTTCGGAGCGTTCACCCGCGTCAAGGTCGAGGCCGAAGGGACGCTGCTTCAGGCCGACGTGCCCGACAGCGACCGTGCTGGGCCGCTTGTCGTGGGCGAGCCCGCCCACCTGCATTGGGACGAAGGTGCCGTGCACGCTCTCGTGCCGGACGAAGCGCGCCACGGATGATCACGATGACGGTGCCGGCCCCTTCGCCGGGCATGCAGCGCCGGGTGTCGGACCTGCTCTACACACGGCGCGGCCTGTTGCTGCTGGCCTTGCTGGGCCCGCCGCTGCTGTGGTTCGGCGTGATCTATCTGGGCTCGATGTTCGCGCTGCTCGCGAATGCGTTTTTCGGGCTCGACGACTACACCGGCCAGGTGGTGCGCGAGTTCACATGGAAGAACTTTGCCGAACTCACAGCCCCGGCCAACCTGGACGTCGCGCGGCGCTCGATCACGATGGCCGTGCTGGTGACGCTGGCCTGCGGGGTGCTCGGCTTCCCGCTGGCCTATTACATGGCGCGCCACGCCACCGGTGCGCAAAAGGCGGCGCTGTACATCGCGGTCATGCTGCCGCTGTGGTCCAGCTACCTGGTGCGGCTGTACGCGTGGAAGCTGCTGCTGGCCAAGGAGGGCGCGATCAACTGGCTCACGCAGCAGTGGCATCTGGGCTGGCTGCTGGAGGCACTGCTGTCGATTCCGTCCATAGGCGGGCCGTCCTTGAGCTTCTCGGCGATCGGCACTTTCGTCGTGTTCGTCTACATGTGGCTGCCGTTCATGGTGCTGCCGATCCAGGCGGCGGTGGAGCGCATTCCGGGTTCGTACATCGAAGCCTCGGGCGACCTGGGCGCGGGGCCTTCAATGACGTTCCTGAAGGTGATCCTGCCGCTGGCGCTGCCCGGCATCGCCGCCGGTTCGATCTTCACCTTCGCGCTGACCTTGGGCGACTACATCATTCCGCAGGTCATCGGCGACAGCACCAACTACATCGGCCAGGTGGTCTACAAGCAACAGGGCGTGGCTGGCAACTTGCCGTTCGCGGCGGCGTTCTCGCTCGTGCCGATCGTCGTGATCGGCATCTACTTGTGGCTCGCAAAAAGGCTGGGGGCGTTCGATGCGCTCTGACGAACCTCGCCCCCAAGACGCCTCCGGCGTCGGCCCCCCTGGGGGGCGGGTTCGGCCCGGGAAACCCGTGCCGAACCGCGCTGGCTGGGGACTCAGGACCGCGGCGTGGGGCGCCATCGCCTTCCTGCACATCCCGCTCGCGCTGATCGTCCTGTACGCCTTCAGCGCCGAGGACAAAAGCTACATCTTCCCGCCGCCGGCCCTCACCACGCAGTGGTTCGGTGTGGCCTGGGAGCGTGCCGACGTGTGGGCCGCGATCACGCTCAGCTTCGAGGTGGCCGCGTGGTCCACCGCCATCGCCATCATTCTGGGCACGCTGGCCGCCGCCGCACTGGCGCGCGCCAGCTTCTTCGGCCGCGACGCCATCTCGCTGCTGCTGATCCTGCCCATCGCGCTGCCGGGCGTGATCAGCGGCATCGCATTGCGCTCGGCCTTCGGCAGCTTGCAGATTCCGTTTTCGTTTTGGACCATCGTGATCGGCCACGCCACGTTCTGTGTCGTCGTGGTGTTCAACAACGCCATCGCGCGCCTGCGGCGCCTGAACCCGAACCTGATCGAAGCGTCGATGGACCTCGGCGCCGACGGATTTCAAACCGTGCGCTACATCATCCTGCCGCAGCTTGGCTCAGCCTTGCTGGCCGGCGCGCTGCTGGCGTTTGCGCTGAGCTTCGACGAGGTCATCGTCACCACCTTCACCGCCGGCCAACAGACCACCTTGCCCATCTGGATGCTGCAGGAGCTGATCCGCCCGCGCCAGCGCCCGGTGACCAACGTGGTGGCGGTGGTGATCATCGCGCTGACCTTCATGCCCATCCTCGGTGCGTACTACCTGACTCGCGCCGACGAAGCCGTGCGTCAGTGAACTCGCCGCCGCTGAAACCCGCTTCGACACCCTTCATCACCGGGCCGCCCGCCCCAAGGAGAACCCCATGATCGACATCACCTTGCCCACCGACCTGTTGATCGACGGCACCTTTTTGCGTGGCGAGGGCGACGCCGAAAAGGTGCTGAACCCGGCCACCGGCGAGCTGCTGGTGGCCCTGCCCGAAGCGTCGCCCGACCAGGTGCACAAGGCCGTGTCGGCCGCGCACCGCGCTTTTGACAGTTGGAGCGAAACCACGCCGATGGAGCGCTCGCGCCTGCTGCTCAAACTCGCCGATGCGATTGAAGCGCGGGCCGAAGAATTTGCGCGCCTCGAATCACTGAACTGCGGCAAGCCTTATGCGCGCGCGCTGGGCGACGAGCTCCCGGCGGTGGTCGACTGCTTTCGCTACTTCGCCGGCGCCGCCCGCTGCGTCAGCGGCACCGTCGCCAATGAATACCTGGCCGGCCACACCAGCATGATCCGGCGCGACCCCATCGGCGTGGTCGGCTCCATCGCCCCCTGGAACTACCCGCTGATGATGGCCGCCTGGAAAACGGCACCGGCGCTGGCGGCGGGCAACACCGTCGTCATCAAGCCCAGCGAGCAGACGCCGCTGACCACGTTGCTGCTGGCCAAGGTGGCGGCCGAGATTTTTCCGAAAGGCGTGCTCAACGTCATCGCCGGCCGCGGCGCGAGCGTGGGTCAGCCGCTGGTGGAGCACCCCAAGGTTGCGATGGTCAGCCTGACCGGCGACGTGAGCACCGGCCGCAAGATCCTGCAGGCCGCCACCGGCACGCTCAAGCGCACGCACCTGGAGCTCGGCGGCAAGGCGCCGGTGATCGTGTTCGACGACGCCGACATCACCTCGGTGGTCGAGGGCCTGCGCACCTTCGGCTACTACAACGCCGGGCAAGACTGCACGGCCGCGTGCCGCGTCTACGCCGGCGCCAAGGTCTACGACAAGCTGGTGGCCGACCTGTCCAGCGCCGTCAAAAGCATCAAGATGGGCCTTCAGGACGACCCCGACGCCGAGATCGGCCCGCTGATCAGCGACCGCCAGCGCAACCGCGTCGCCAGCTTCGTCGAACGCGCGCAGATGACCGGCCACATGGAGATCACCGCCGGCGGCAAGGCCTGGAGCGGCCCCTCCGGCGCCGGCTTCTTCTACGAACCGACCGTGGTGGCCGGCGCGCGCCAGGAAGACGAGATCGTCAAGCGCGAAGTCTTCGGTCCGGTGGTCAGCGTCACC
>JAYSVE010000723.1:0-7718 GCA_043718725.1 Methylibium sp. | reverse complement strand
AGCCAGACCGACACCGAGGTCATCGCCCACCTGGTCGACCACCTCTACGCGGGCGACCTGCTCGATGCGGTTCAGGCGGCGGTGCGGCAATTGCGCGGCGCCTATGCCATCGCGGTGTTTTGCCGCGATGAGCCGCACCGCGTCGTCGGCGCGCGCGAAGGCTCGCCGCTGGTGCTGGGCGTGGGCGTGCACCAGGGCGCCGGAGAAACCTTCCTGGCCTCGGACGCGATGGCGCTGGCCGGCGTGACCGACCAGATCGTCTACCTGGAAGAGGGCGATGTGGTCGACCTGCAGATGGGCAAGCACTGGGTCACCCACGTCACGCCCGACGGCAGCTACAAGGTGGTGCAGCGCGAGGTGCGCACCGTCAATGCGCACACCGGCGCGGCCGAGCTGGGCCCGTACCGTCACTACATGCAGAAGGAGATCTTCGAGCAGCCCAAGGCCATCGCCGACACGCTCGACGGGTTGCACGGCATCACGCCCGAGCTGTTCGGTGACGCAGCGCGGCAGGTGTTCAAGGAAATCGACTCGGTGCTGATCCTGGCCTGCGGGACGAGTTACTACAGTGGCTCCACGGCCAAGTACTGGCTGGAGGGCATCGCCAGGATCCCCACCAATGTCGAGATCGCCAGCGAATACCGCTACCGCGACAGCGTGCCCAACCCGCGCACCCTGGTCGTCACCATCACCCAAAGCGGCGAGACCGCCGACACCCTGGCCGCGCTGAAGCACGCCCGCGCGCTGGGCATGACGCACACGCTGACCGTGTGCAACGTGGCCACCAGCGCGATGGTGCGCGAATGCAAGCTGGCTTACATCACGCGCGCCGGCGTCGAAATCGGTGTGGCCTCGACCAAGGCCTTCAGCACCCAGCTCGTGGGCCTGTTCCTGCTGACCCTGGCGCTGGCGCAAAGCCGCGGCCACCTGAGCGCCGAACAAGAGGCCGGACACCTGAAAGCGCTGCGCCACCTGCCGGTGGCCGTGCAGGCGGTGCTGGCGCTGGAGCCGCAGGTCATCGCCTGGAGCGAGGTGTTCGCGCGCAAGGAAAACGCGCTGTTCCTGGGTCGCGGGCTGCATTACCCGATCGCGCTCGAGGGTGCGCTCAAGCTCAAGGAGATCAGCTACATCCATGCCGAGGCCTACCCGGCCGGCGAGCTCAAGCACGGCCCGCTGGCCCTGGTCACCGCCGAGATGCCAGTGGTCACCATTGCACCCAACGACGCGCTGCTGGAAAAGCTCAAGAGCAACCTGCAGGAAGTGCGCGCCCGCGGCGGCGAGCTGTTCGTCTTCGCCGACGCCGACACCCGGATCGAAAGCGGCGAAGGCCTGCACGTGATCCGCATGCCCGAACACTATGGCGCGCTGTCGCCCATCCTGCACGTGGTGCCGCTGCAACTGCTGGCCTACCACACCGCCTGCGCGCGCGGGACGGATGTCGACAAGCCCAGAAACCTGGCGAAATCGGTCACGGTGGAGTGACCCCTGAGCGAATCTGTTCGAGGACTTCGACGAGAACAAGCCGAACGGGTGGCCGCTCTGCATCGCGAAATACCTCGACCGCCGGAACAACGGCATGGTCTATGGGCCCGCACCCACCGCGAGGCACACCACCGCTAGAGCGGGTTCGCCGGCGTCACCGCCGCACCGCCGAGGCCAGGCCGGCAACGCGTCGAGGTCTTGCCCCGGCGCGCCGCCCGCGCCGGTCAGTCGACGATGGCCTGCGACACGAGTTCCTTCATCAGGCGGCGGTAGCCAGCCCGCAACGGGCTTGGCGCCTGCGTCATGTAGACGGTACAGACCTGCTCCTTCGGCTCGGCCCAGAAGAAGGTGCCCGCGTAGCCGGCCCACATGAACTCGCCCGCGGAGCCTTGCACCGCGGCGTTGCCATCGGTGGGGCGCACCAGGAAACCCAGGCCGAACGAGTAGCCGGGCGAGCCGAGCAGCAGCATGCCGGGGTTGGAGGTGGTGTTGATGCCGGCCAGGTGGTCCGACGTCATGTGGCGAACCGTCGTGCGCGACAGGATGCGCGTCCCGTCGAGCTGGCCGCCGCCCAGCATCGCCTGGCAGTAGCGCAGGTAGTCGCCCGCAGTGCTGACGCCGCCCGCGCCACCCGAGTCGTTGCCCGGTGACTTGCTGATGTCGATGAGCTTGTTGTCGACGCCCGTGGCCGGGTCTTTGGCGAAAGGCTCGGCCACGCGCGCAAGCTTGGCCTCGGCCACCATGAACCCGCTGTCGGTCATCTTCAGCGGGCCGAACAGCCGCTCCTGCATAAAGTCGCCCAGGCGTTTGCCGGTCACGGCCTCGATGACACGCCCCTGCACGTCGACCGACAGGCTGTATTCCCAGGTCGTGCCCGGTTGCTGCGCCAGCGGCGCCTTGCCCAGCGCCTCGGCCATCTGCGGGCCGGGTTGTTCGCGCGCGTCAAAGTCGAGTGCGGGCTTGTAGACACCGGCCTTCACATACGCCTCGCGAACCAGCGGGTTGCGCGTGAGCTCGCCGTAGGCCACGCCCGAGGTGTGGCGCAACAGGTCGTAGATCGTCGGCTCGCGATTCGCCGCGACCAGCCGGTTGCTCACGGCACCGCTGACCGGGTCGAGCGTCGAGGCACTGACCATCGGTGCCTTGAACGACGGCAGGAACTTCGACACCGGGTCGGCGAGCTGCACCCGGCCTTCTTCGACCAGCATCATCAGCGCGGTCGACACCAGCGGCTTGGTCATTGAGTAGATGCGAAAGATCGAGTCTTCCTTCATCGCCCCGCCATCCTTGCCACCATTTGCGCTGTTCAGGCCGCCGAACGCCTGCGCATAGACCAACTTGCCCCTGCGCGCCACCATCACCACGGCGCCGGGCAGGCGCTTGTCGGCCACCTCTTGCTGCAGCATCGCGGTCAACTTGCCCAGACGTTCGCTGGACATGCCCACCGACTCCGGGCTCGCCTTCGGCAGCGGCTGGGCTGCCGCGCCGAACACCCACGCCGCACCCGCGGCGGCCACCCATCGTCCACGGATTTTCAATTGATTCATTGTCTGTCTCCTGTTGAAAAGCTTGCGGTTGCGACAACTCAGGCGGCGACCGGTCGGGCCAACGCGGACGCCCTCCATCTGCATCCCGTCGCGCGGGGCCACGTCGTGGCTGGCGATGCGGGGCCGCCCCGCATTCATGACGCATTGTCGTCGTTGGCGGCGCGCCCGGGCCAGCCGGCCCGAGTTGGCGCGGCAGGCGATGCTGCAAGCGATCACGCCGACCCGCGCCTTGCGCCTGCACCGCCTCGCGCTGCAAGCCCTGTCGTCGCCGGGAGCCTCCGGCGCCGATGGCTTCGTTGGCATCCAGGTCGGCGTTGCGAATCGCGGTGACGGGGCGCCACAGCTTGCAGTGGTACTTGGCGTCGAACACGGCGATCAGCGCGTCGTCCATTGCCTGCGCGACCGCGGCGAACAGGCGCGCGTTGCGCGCCACGTCGCGCCCGGGTTGCAACGCCACCGAGCGCACGAGCGCGTGGTAGATCGGCGGCGCCGAACAGTCCCAGAAGCGCGCCACCTCGGTTTGCTCGGCGCTGCGGCGCGCGCTCGTGCGGCCACCGAACGCCTTGGCCTCGTTGAAGTCGCGTGCCCAGGCGTCACTGGTCAACTCCGGCGGGCGGGGCGGAATTGCGCGGCGTTCGTCATCAGCCAGGGTTTGCGCTGCGGCCACTGCGTGACGGCGGGCGTGGCGGTGGGCACATAGACGCCGGCGGTGGTGTGCGGGCGATAGGTTTCCGGCATCGCGGCGCCGTCGTCGGCGCGAGCGGCGAGCACGGCGTTGGCCGCCGCTTCGCCGTCGGCGATGCCGTCGGACTTGACGGTGTTGTCGGCGATCTTGCCGAGCGCGGCTTGGTACGCCGCCTCGATCATCGGCTGCTGCGCCGGCAGCAGCTTGGCCAGGCTCGCGCGATGCGCCGCGGCCAGCGCGGCTTCGACCGACGCGCCGCGGTGCGAGGCGCTCTGCACGGCTTGATGCGCGGCGGTCTGGACGATCGCCATCACGCGAACGGCAGGCGGCGTGCCGATCTTGGCTTCGACGATCACCTCGCCGGACCTGATGTTCCAGTCGGTGACGGCATCGGCGCGGGCGGCCGTGGGACACAGGGCGCCGATGGCCAAGGAGAGGGCGGCGATGAGTTTCATGTTTGACGCCAGTCCAGTGGTGGGGGTCGTGGGGGTCGGCCGCGCAGGCGAGTGGTGTTCGAGCGCGTGGCGCGCTGCGACGCGGCGCGCCGGGGCGCGTGCGGCCGCCCCGCGCTCAGCGACGGCGCGCGAGCCCGTCGATCAGGCCGCGATGCTCTTCGTGTGACGGAAGAGGTTCTCCGCGTCGTAACTGCGCTTGAGCGGGGCGAGTCTTTGCAGGTCCGCGGAGCTGTACGCTGCTTCGATGCGGTCCCGGCCCTCCTCCTCGGTCTGGAAGTTGACGTAGGTGCCGCCGGTCGAGCAGGATCGCGTGGCTTCGAAGCATTCGCGCGCCCACGCCACGTTGACAACATCGTCGACGGCGCTGTCCCACGAGCCGGCGATGTTGAGCACATAGGCGGCGTCGCGGTTGCCGGCCGGCGAATAGCCGGCGGGACGCTCATTGAGCGCACCCTGAATCTGAAACAGCAGGACCGCCGAGTGCGGAGATCGGATGCGACTTGCATGCTCGGCGGCCAACTGGATCATTCGGCCGTCGATGTGCGCGAGGTAGTGCGACTTCCAGTAGTAGCGCCGCCCTTTGGGCTGCGTCGCGTCGAGCAGGCTTTGCATCTGCGCATAGGGTCGCCGCATCACGATGTCGGCCACGGGTTGGCCCAGCTTGCGCAAAGGCGCGAGCAGCGCTTCGCCGTCTTCGACCTTGCCACTGTGGCAGACGAAGAGCGCAATGATCGGCGTCGTCCGCGGTGAGCAACTGGCCCTTGAACGCCGCCTTGAAGGCCTGCAGCGCCTCAGAGTCGAGTTCTACCGCGTTGCCGTTGAGTCCTGCGAGCTTGATCGTCATTTCATTCCCCTTCGAGAGTCGTGATGTCGAACTGACATGCACTGTCAGTTTCGGCGCCACGACGGGGGCTGACCAGTCCAGAATCTGAAGCGTTGGGTGGCGAACTAAGGCAACCCTGATCAAGTCCCCCGCGGTTCGCGCATCCTCGCTTTGGACGGTCTGCGGCGTTGCAAATCCTCGCCATAGCGGGGGCTATGGCTGTGGTTTGCGCCTTGCAGCGCATCCCAAAGCGAGGCTCGCGCCCTCGCGGGGACTTGATCAGGGTCGCCCTAACGAGAGGCGGCCAGGCGCACCGCCTTGCGCCGCGTCGGTGCGAACGCGCTCGAGCCCAGCCAGGTCCAGAGCCTGGCCGCGTCGCGCCGCCCGCCTTCGACACGGAGCTCGCCGGACTGCATCACGTGTTCGGGCGTGCTGTCGCCGGCCCACACCTCGGTCAGGCCACGCACGGTGGCATCGACGACGAGCGTGACCTCGCGGCCGGGGTCGTCGCGGCACAGATCGGCCGCGCCGTCCTCCACCACCAGCCACCATTTCCGTTCGCCCGTGCGCGCGTCGCGGAACCGGAAGTGGACGACCACGCAGGCGGGCGGAAACTCCTCGATGTGCACCGATCGGCGCACGTCCCACATCAGCAGGCCGGGGTCGAGTTCGTTCTTGCGCAGGCGGGTGCCGATCCAGCGCGCGCCCCAATGACCGAGCGCCATGATGATCGGGCGCAGATCCTCGCCCGCCGATGTGAGGCTGTACTCCCACACGTTGCCCAAGGCGGTGCGTTGCACCACACCAAACTCCTGCAGACGGCGTAGCCGCTGCGCCAGCAGGCTGCTCGACATGCGCGGCACGCCGCGATGAAGGTCATTGAAACGTCGGCTGCCGCACAGCAGTTCGCGCAGCACCAACGGCGTCCAACGCTCGCACAAGACCTCGGCACTGCGCGCCACCGTGCAAAACTGACCGTGACTGTTCTCCATCGCACCGACCCCCGAAGCCAACACGCTTCGGATTCTGGACTTGACTTGATGCGCTGTCATGAACAAGATGCAAGCGCCACGTGGGTCAAGGATGGCCTCGTCGTGCCCGGCGAGCAGCTCGCCCAAGCCTGGGGGCTCACGCGCCATGCCTTGGCGCCGGCAGCAGAACGGGGCGAAGTGTTCGCGGTGAAGGTCGGCAACCGGCGGTACTACCCCCAGGCGTTCCTGGGCATGCATCGTGAATCCGTGGCCACCGTCTGCCGTGCGCCCGGCGACCTTGGCTCCGGCGAGAAGCGGATGTTCTGGCTGCGCGACCACGGCGCCCTGGCGGGCAAGCGCGTCGCCGCCGCCCTGGAGACGGGGGTTCCTGTGGCCAAGGTAAAACGCCTGGCTGGGCGCGCCGTCTGCACTGAGCAGCGCGATCGACGACGCGCTGCGGCGCTATGGGGTGAAGGTGCGGCAAATCCCGGTGCGGCCGTCCACGCTGCGGGCGATGATCCGCGCCAGCGGCAGGTAAAGCCTTCGATGGCGCCGCCGCGAAAAGTCATCATCACGTGCGCGGTGACGGGCGCGATCCACACGCCGTCGATGTCGCCGCACTTGCCGATCACGCCGCGCCAGATCGCCGACGAGGCGGTGGCGGCCGCCGAAGCCGGTGCAGCCATCCTGCATCTGCACGCACGCGACCCCGCCACGGGCCGCCCCGACCAAACGCCACAGGCCTTTGCGCGCTTCCTGCCGCAGATCCACGAGCGCAGCGACGCGGTGATCAATCTCACCACCGGGGGCGGCCCGTACATGCTGGCCAGCGAGCGGGTGCGGCCGGCGGCGGTGTTTGAGCCGGAGGTGGCGTCGCTGAACATGGGGTCGATGAGACTCGGGTTGTTTCCCATGCTCGCGCGCTTCAAGACCTTCGAGCACGATTGGGAGCGAGGCCATCTCGAAGCGACACGCGACCTGGTGTTCAAGAACACCTTCGCCGACATCGAGATGATTCTGGCCACCTGCGGCCAAAGCGGCACGCGCTTCGAGTTCGAGTGCTTTGACACTGCGCATCTGTACAACCTGGCGCATGTCGTCGATCGCGGACTGGTCAAGCCGCCGTTCTTCGTGCAGACGGTGTTTGGCCTGCTCGGCGGCATCGGCGCGCACGGTGACGACGTGGCCCACATTCGGCGCACCGCCGATCGCCTGTTCCGCAGCGACTACCAGTGGTCGGTGCTCGGTGCCGGCAAGGCGCAGATGCGGCTGGCGGCGATTTCGGCGGCGATGGGGGCCATGTGCGCGTGGGCCTGGAAAACTCGTTGTGGGCCGGGCCGGGCCGGCTGGCCCGCAGCAATGCACAGCAGGTGGTGATGGCTCGTGGCCTCATCGAAAGCCTGGGCCTGGTTGTGGCCAGTGCGGCAGAAGCCCGCGAACTGCTGGCTCTCAAAGGGCGCGCCGGCGTAGCGATTTGAACCGGCGCTGTTGTGCTCTTGATCCGATGCCGACCCTTTGAAGCTGCCAAAGATGCAAGACAACGCGCCGCTTCCCGAGCGCGCCGCAGCCGCGCCCAAACGCGCCGGGCGGCCACCTGGCCGCCATCCGGACGAAACCCGCGAACGCAACCTCGACGTGGCCGAGACACTGTTCGCCGGTCGCGGTAGGGACGAGGATTACTCCCCGCCCCCCGCACAGATCCGTACGTGCGGCACTACCGCATACGGCTCCTGCCTCAAGTCATGACGCGAAGGC
>JAYSVE010000722.1:0-7722 GCA_043718725.1 Methylibium sp. | reverse complement strand
CGCGACCCAGGGCGTCGTCGGCGTGGACAGTGGCCTCAGCCACGTCGCGATGGCGCTGGATTTGCCGCTGGTGCAGATCTACAACTTCCCGACGGCCTGGCGGACCGGCCCGCAAGCGGCGCATGGGCGCCGCCATCAGGTGTCGGTCGAAGGCCAGGGCGTCCCCGGCCTGGAGGCCGTCTGGTCGGCATGGACCCGGGTCCGCGACGCCTGCGGCGCGTGAGCCGGCCTGGCCGCTGCGCGCCATGAACCCCTGGCGGCTGGAAGCTGCGCGGCACCTTTATTCGGCGCTGTTGTGGCTGGCGCAGCCGGCGTATTTTTGTCGACTGTGGTGGCGCGGCCGCGCCGAGCCGCGTTACCGGCAATCCATGGCCGAGCGCTTTGGCCGATACGCCGGGCGGCCGTCGACCGGCGCGGTCTGGATTCACGCCGTGTCGCTGGGCGAGACCCGCGCCGCGGCGGCACTGATCGACGCGCTGCGAAGCCAGCGACCCGCCATGCGCCTGCTGCTGACCCATGGCACGGCCACCGGATTCGAGGCCGGCCGCGGCCTGCTGCGCGACGGCGACGCGCAGACCTGGCTGCCCTTCGACACGCCGGCCAGCGTGGCCCGATTCCTGGCGCAGTTCCGGCCGTCGGTCGGGATCCTGATGGAGACCGAGGTCTGGCCGAACTTGCTGCATGCGGCGCGGCAAGCGGCGTTGCCGATGGTGCTGGCCAACGCCCGTTTGAGCGAGAAGAGCCGCCTCCAGGGCATTCGTTTCGACACCTTGCTGCGCCCGGCGCTGGCGAGCCTGTCGCTGGTGCTTGCGCAGACCGAGGCCGACGCGCAGCGCCTGAGCGCGAGCGGCGCCCGCGCCGTGGTGATCAGCGGCAACCTCAAGTTCGACGTGACACCGGATGCCGCACAACTTGTGCGGGGCAAGGCCTGGCGCGAGGCTTTGCGGCGCGGCGTCGTGCTGGCGGCCATCACCCGCGAAGGTGAGGAGGCCCCGCTGCTGGCGGGCTGGGCGCGGCTGGCCGAGCCCAGGCCGCTGTTGCTGATCGTGCCGCGCCATCCGCAACGCTTTGATGAAGTCGCCGCATTGGTGGGCCAGGCCGGCCTGAGCCTGGCGCGCCGCGGCACCTGGGGCGACATGCCACCGGCCGATGCCTTGCGCGCCCAAGTCTGGCTGGGCGATTCGATGGGCGAGATGGCGCTGTATTTCGCCACGGCGCATGTCGCCTTGCTGGGCGGCAGTTTCGCCCGACTGGGAGGCCACAACCTGATCGAGGCGGCGGCCTGTGCCTGCCCGGTGATCATGGGCCCGCACACCTTCAACTTTGCCGAAGCGGCCGAGTTGTCGATCGGCGCGGGCGCGGCAGTCCGGGTGGCCGATATGCTGCAAGCATTGGTCGAAGCCCAGCGGATGCTGGCGCCCGAGGTGCGGCAACAGTTCTCTCGCAAGGCACTGGAATTTTCTTCGCGACACCGGGGTGCCGCGCGGCGGATGGCCGAGCGCATCGTCGGCCTGCTGAACGATGGACGCGATTGACGTGAATGACGATCGGGCCCGCGGGTCGCGCGGGGCTGCGGCGGCCGGCCGCGACAGCGCCTTGTGCGGCGGGTTCGGGCCCGCGGCATATCCAGGCCTTTCAAGCCTTGGCTGCCCGGAAACACCGCGGTGTCCAGGCGGGTGTTCGCGACCTGCGGGTGGTCGGCCAGAACCCCCTTGAATACCGCGCGCTGGTCGGTCGCGGTGCGCAGGTCGCGGCCCTCGAACCGGGCCTTGGCCGCAAGCCCTGGCCAATCCGCGATGACGCGACCGCCTTGGACCGCGCCGCCGAGGACGAACGCCACGCCGCCGGTTCCATGATCGCGCGTTCAGCCGCGACCCGCTCCAGTGCTTGCGCCGTGCTCAGCAGCCCTTCACCCCGCGCTGAGTCGGCCGGCCCGATTTGCCCGAGCAACCAGCCTTGCGGGTCGCTTTGCAGTGGCGCCAACGTGGGCTCGCCCAAACCGAAGCGGTGGGCGGCAATCGCCGCCTGAATGGAGGGTGACATTGACACGCTGGGGATCCGAGATCCCACCAAGGATAGCGGCCCGCGGCCAAGCCGCGCTGTCGCCGGTTGTCAAGACGCGTTTGCGGCAGCCGCCGTTGCCCTACAAGACCTCCGAGGCGAAGTCGGCGAGCCGCGAACGCTCGCCGCGCGCCAGCGTGACATGGCCCGAATGCGGCCAGCCCTTGAAACGGTCGACCGCATAGGTCAGGCCGGAGCTGCCTTCGGTCAGGTAGGGCGTGTCGATCTGCGCCAGATTGCCCAGGCAGATGATCTTGGTGCCCGGTCCGGCGCGCGTGATCAGGGTCTTCATCTGCTTGGGCGTCAGGTTCTGCGCCTCGTCGATGATGACGAACTTGTTCAGAAAGGTCCGCCCGCGCATGAAGTTCAGGCTCTTGATCTTGACCTTGCTGCGCACTAGGTCGTTGGTCGCCGCGCGGCCCCATTCGCCGGCCCCGCCGTCGGTCTTGGACAGCACCTCCAGGTTGTCGTCGAGGGCGCCCATCCACGGGCTCATCTTTTCTTCTTCGGTGCCGGGCAGGAAACCGATGTCCTCGCCCACCGGCACGGTCACGCGGGTGACGATGATCTCGGTGTAGCGCCGGTCGTCCATCACCTGGCTCAGGCCGGCGGCCAGGGTCATCAGCGTCTTGCCGGCGCCGGCCGTGCCGGTGAGCGTGATGAAGTCGCACTCCGGGTCGAGCAGCAGGTTCAGCGCAAAGTTCTGCTCGCGGTTGCGCGCCGTGACGCCCCACACCGCGTTCTTCTGGTGGGTGTATTCCTTCAGCGTGCGCAGCACCGCGGTTTTGCCGGTGATCTCGGTGACCTTGGCGTAAAGCGGCGCGGCGCCGTGCGCCTCGAGATAGACAAACTGGTTGATGAGCAGGGCGGGGACCATCGGGCCACTGATGCGGTAGTACGTCAGGCCGCCCTGGTTCCAGCTTTCCATGGTCTTGCCGTGGCGGTCCCAAAAATCCGCCGGGAGCGCCAGCACACCGGTGTAGAGCAGGTCGACATCGTCCAGCGTCTTGTCGTTGAAATAGTCTTCCGCCGGCAGGCCCAGCGCCCGAGCCTTGATGCGCATGTTGATGTCCTTGGACACCAGCACCACGTCGCGCCCGGGTTTCTGTTCGCGCAGTGCCTGCACGACGCCCAGGATCTGGTTGTCGGCCTTGCCCTGGGGCAGGCCGGCCGGCAAGGTCACGTTGATCAAGTTGGTCTGGAAGAACAACTTGCCGCCGGCCTCGCGGTGACCGGTCCGGTTCAGCGCGAGGCCGTCGGACATGCCACTGGAATCGCGGCTGGGCATGCTGGCGGCCAATGCGTCGAGGTCGCGGCTGACCTGCCGGGCGTTGCGCGCGACCTCGGTCATGCCGCGCTTGTGGCCGTCAAGTTCCTCCAGCGTGATCATCGGCAGGTAGATGTCGTGTTCCTCGAAACGAAACAACGATGTCGGATCGTGCATCAACACGTTGGTGTCGAGCACGAAAAGCGTGGCCGGGCCGGTTCCGCGCGGCTTGCGGGTGCGCTGCTCCGGCATCTTGAAGGCCTTGTGGGCCGCGGGCTCTGGCGCGACCGATCGCGGTTCCATCACGACAGGGCTGTCGGCCGCCTTCAGCAACTCGGGCCGGATGTCCATGAGCGGCGCGGCCGTGCGGGCTTGTTGCGTGCGTTGGACCGGCTTGCGGGCAGGCGGCTGGTCGAAGTCGGCAATGGCCAGCAGAGCGGCGCGTTTGGCAGGCGGCTTGGGAAGTGGCATGGGTGGGTTCAGCGTGACTGACGTGTCGGAGAAACTAAAAAGCCGCACGACGGGACGTGCGGCTTGATGGAGGCTGTGGCACAGGGTTCAGCGGCATCGTTGGATTATCCACAAAGCGCTGCCGCACCTGGAGCAACCGCCGCAGTCATCGGCCCGGCGTCGCCGCGATTGCGGTCAGCCGCCTTTTTTCACGGCCTTGACCACCTTCAGGACTTCATCCACATGGCCCGCGACCTTGAGGCCCCGCCACTCCGAGCGAAGGACACCGGTGCCGTCGATCAAGAAGGTGCTGCGCTCGATGCCTTTGACCTTTTTGCCGTACATGATCTTGTTTTTGACGACGCCGAACATGTGGCAGAGTTTTTCTTCCGTGTCTGCGATCAGCTCGAACGGCAACTCCAGGCTTTGCTTGAATTTGTCGTGCGAGGCCATGTTGTCGCGCGACACCCCGAAGACCAGCGCGCCGGACTTGACGAAGTCCTTGTGCTGGTCGCGAAACTGCATCGCTTCGGTGGTGCAACCTGGCGTGTTGTCTTTGGGATAAAAGTACAGGACAACGATCTGTCCGAGAAAAGCCTGGGGAGTGAACTTCACCCCACCGGTTGCGAGCGCTTCAAATTCCGGGAGGGCTTTATTGAGGGCTGGCGTCATGGAGTATCGTGCTTGGTTGCGCCGAATCCGGCGTACCCGCAGATTATAAGGGTTGCAGCGGGCCGGCCGACCCGCACCGGGTCACTGCGCCGCGTCGCGCCCGGTTTCAAAAAGCAGGGCCGCCAGAACCGGCCGTCCTTCGGCGAGCAAAACGTTGTAGGTGCGGCAAGCGGCTGCGCAGTCCATGGTCTCGACCCCGATGCCCCGGTCGATCAGCGCGCGCAACACCCCCGGTCGCACAAACCGCAACCGGGCACCGCTGCCGAAGATCACGATCTCCGGGCTCAACGCGGCCAGGGCCTCGAAGTGCGGCTCCGACAGGTCGGCGAACAGGTGCACCGGCCACGCCTGCACGGGGCCTTGCCACGGCACAAGCACACTGTGTCGGTGCTCGACACCGTTGACGATCACGCCCTGCGGCCCATGGCGGGCGATGGCGTTCTGGCCTTCAATGCGATCCGCTCTGAGTTTCATGTGTTCACGTCGCCGGCCCATCGAGGGCGTGCCCAACCCCTGTGGTTAAATTCTATGTTCTGCCTTTCTCCCATCGACAAGTCCGGAGCAATTTCTTGAGACCCATTGCCAAGTCAGCCAAGCTCGCCAACGTGTGTTACGACATCCGTGGTCCCGTGCTCGACAAGGCCAGGCAGATGGAGGAGGAGGGCCACCACATCATCCGCTTGAACATCGGCAACATCGCCGCCTTCGGGCTGGAGCCGCCGGACGAGATCGTCCAGGACATGATTCGAAACATGCCGCATTCGGCCGGCTACACCGACAGCAAGGGGCTGTTCGCGCCGCGCAAGGCGGTGGTGCACTACACCCAGGAGAAGCACCTGCACGGCGTCACCGTCGACGACGTGTACCTGGGCAATGGCGCCTCGGAGCTGATCGTGTTGAGCATGAACGCCTTGCTCAACGATGGCGACGAAGTGTTGATCCCGGCGCCGGACTATCCGCTCTACACCGCGGCAGTGGCGCTGTCGGGCGGCACGCCGGTGCATTACCTGTGTGACGAGCAGTCCGACTGGATGCCCGACATCGCCGACATGCGCGCAAAGATCACGCCGCGCACCAAGGCCATCGTCGTCATCAACCCGAACAACCCGACCGGCGCGCTCTATCCGGAGAGCCTGTTGCTGCAGATCGTCGAAGTGGCGCGCGAGCACCAGTTGATCGTCTTCGCCGACGAAATCTACGACAAGACCCTGTACGACGGATGCACCCACACCAGCATTGCCGCGCTGGCCGACGATGTGCTGTTCATCACCTTCAACGGCTTGTCGAAGAACTACCGTGCCTGTGGCTACCGCGCCGGCTGGATGGTGGTGTCGGGCGAGAAGCGCCATGCGCGCGACTACATCGACGGCCTGAACATGCTGGCGTCGATGCGCCTTTGTTCCAACACGCCCGGGCAGTTGGCCATCCAGACCGCGTTAGGCGGCTACCAGAGCATCAAGGACCTGGTCGCCCCGACCGGCCGCTTGTGCCGCCAGCGCGACCTGGCCTACCGGCTGCTCAGCGAGATTCCTGGCGTCAGCGTGGTCAAGCCGAAGGCGGCGCTGTACATGTTTCCGCGGCTCGACCCCAAGCTCTATCCGGTGGCCGACGACCAGGAACTGGCCTACGAACTGCTGGCCGCCGAGAAGGTGCTCATCGTTCAAGGCACCGGGTTCAACTGGGGCCAGCCGGATCACTTCAGACTGGTGTTCCTGCCCAACTCGGACGATTTGGCCGAGGCCATTGGCCGCATTGCCCGCTTCCTGGAGCATTACCGCAAACGTCATTCGCGCTAGAGCGCTGAAGGCAACGTCACCATGAAACCGATTCAAGTGGGCCTGCTGGGCATAGGCACCGTTGGCAGCGGCACGTTCAATGTGCTGCAACGCAACCAGGCCGAAATCCAGCGCCGCGCCGGCCGCGCCATCCGCATCACCATGGTCGCCGACCTGGACACGGCGCGAGCGCAGGCCATTGTCGGCGCCGCGGCGCGGGTGGTGGGCGATGCCCGCGCCGTGATCGCCAACCCGGAAATCGACATCGTCATCGAGTTGATCGGCGGCTACACCATTGCCAAGGCGCTGGTGCTTGAGGCCATCCAGGCCGGCAAGCATGTGGTCACGGCCAACAAGGCCCTGCTCGCCGTGCACGGCACCGAGATCTTCGCGGCGGCGCGCGAAAAAAGCGTGGTCGTTGCCTTCGAGGCCGCCGTGGCCGGTGGCATCCCCATCATCAAGGCGCTGCGCGAAGGGCTCACCGCCAACCGCATCGCCTGGATCGCCGGAATCATCAACGGCACGACCAACTTCATTCTCTCGGAGATGCGCGCCAAGGGGCTCGATTTCGATGTTGCGCTCAAGGAAGCGCAGCGCCTGGGCTACGCCGAGGCCGACCCCACCTTCGACATCGAAGGCATCGACGCGGCCCACAAGGCGACGCTGATGAGCGCGATCGCCTTTGGCACGCCGGTGCAGTTCAACAAGGCACATGTCGAGGGCATTACCCGGCTTCACGCGGCCGACATCCGCTACGCCGAACAGCTCGGTTACCGCATCAAACTGTTGGGCATCACCAAGCGGCGCGATGATTTGCACGCCGCGCCTTGGGCCACCGGGGCCATTGAACTGCGCGTCCACCCCACCTTGATCCCCGCCAAGCGCCTGATCGCCAATGTCGAGGGCGCGATGAACGCGGTGCTGGTGCAAGGCGACGCGGTCGGTCCGACTTTGTACTACGGCAAGGGGGCAGGGTCCGAGCCCACCGCCTCGGCGGTGATCGCCGACTTGGTCGACATCACCCGACTGCACAGCGCCGACCCCGACCACCGCGTGCCGCACCTCGCGTTCCAGCACGACGCGATGCAGGACACGCCCATCTTGCCGATCGAAGAAGTGGTGACCGCGTTTTACCTGCGCTTGCAGGTGGCCGACCAGGCCGGTGTGTTGGCCCGCATCACCGGCATCTTGGCCGAGCACGACATTTCGATCGATGCGCTGCTGCAGCGCGAATCCGCCGAAGGCGAGGCCCAGACCGACGTGATCATCCTGACGCACGACACCGTCGAGGGCCGCATGAACAAGGCGATCGCGCAAATGCAGGCCCTGGCCACCGTGCTGGCGCCCATCGTTCGGATTCGCAAGGAAGAGTTGAGTTGAAGTACATCAGCACCCGCGGCGACCAGACGCCGCGCGGGTTCTCCGACATCCTGCTCGAAGGCTTGGCCCCGGACGGCGGCCTGTACCTGCCGGCCCGCTATCCGTCGGTCGATTCGG
>JAYSVE010000721.1:0-3275 GCA_043718725.1 Methylibium sp. | reverse complement strand
GTCCGGGCACCTCCGGCCTGCGCAAGAAGGTCACGCTGTTCCAGCGGCCGCACTACCTGGAGAACTTCGTCCAGGCGATCTTCGATTCGCTGACCGGCTTCAAGGGCCAGACGCTGGTGCTTGGCGGCGATGGCCGCTTCCACAACGACGTGGCCATCCAGAGCATCGTGCGCCTGGCCGCGGCCAACGGCTTCGGGCGCGTGCTGGTGGGCCAGAACGGCATCCTGTCGACCCCGGCGGCGAGCTGCGTGATCCGCAAGCACAAGGCCTTCGGCGGCATCATCCTGTCGGCCAGCCACAACCCCGGCGGGCCGGACGGCGACTTCGGCATCAAGTACAACACCGGCAACGGCGGGCCGGCGCCCGAAGCCGTCACCGAGGCGATCTACCGCCACACCCAGAGCATCACCCGGATCCTGACCGTGGCCAGCCCCGACATCGCCTTGGGCACGCTGGGCAAGACCCGGGTCGCCGGCATGGGCGTCGAGGTCATCGACCCGGTGGTCGACCATGCGGACCTGCTGGCCACGCTGTTCGACTTCAACGCCATCGCCGGGCTGCTGGGCTCGCCCGGCTTCTCGATGCGCTTCGACGCCATGCACGCGGTCAACGGACCCTATGCCCGTGCCGTGCTGCTGGGCCGGCTCGGCGCCCCGCAAGCCAGCGTGATGAACGGCGTGCCGTTGCCCGACTTCGGCGGCGGCCACCCGGACCCGAACCCGACCTACGCCGACGAACTGATTGCGACGATGTTCGCCACCGACGCGCCCGACTTCGGCGCCGCCAGCGACGGCGACGGCGACCGCAACATGATCGTCGGGCGACGCTTCATCGTGACCCCCAGCGACAGCCTGGCCGTGCTGGCCGCCAACGCGCACTTGGTGCCGGGCTACGCCGGCGGCTTGAAAGGCGTGGCCCGCTCCATGCCCACCAGCGGCGCGGTCGACCGGGTGGCCGAATCCCTGGGCATCGCCTGCTACGAGACCCCTACCGGCTGGAAGTTCTTCGGCAACCTGCTCGATGCCGGTCGCGTGACGCTGTGCGGCGAAGAAAGCGCCGGCACCGGCTCCGACCACTTGCGCGAAAAAGACGGCCTGTGGGCGGTGCTGTTCTGGCTCAACATCCTGGCGGTGCGCGCTGAGTCGGTCGAGGCCATCGTGCGCGACCACTGGCGGCGCTTCGGCCGCAACTTTTATTCGCGCCACGACTACGAAGGCGTGGACAGTGGCGCCGCGCAAGCGTTGATGGCGCATTTGCGCGAGTCGCTGCCGGCCCTGGTCGGCCAGCGCCACGGCGAGGCCACGATCACCAGCGCGGACGACTTTTCGTACACCGATCCGGTGGATGGCTCGGTCAGCACGGCGCAGGGCATTCGCATCGGCTTCGGTGATGGATCGCGCATCGTCTATCGGCTGTCGGGCACCGGCACGGAAGGGGCGACGCTGCGGGTCTATCTCGAACGGTTTGAGCCCGATGCCACGAAGCATGGCGTTGAAACGCAGGCCGGGCTGGCGCATCTGATCAGCGTGGCCGACCAGATCGCCGGCATCGCGCAGCGCACCGGGCGCACCCGGCCGACCGTAGTTACCTGACTGCGTCGCCCCGAGGGCCTGGCCGCTGGGCGCGCAGCCGACCCATCTCCGGACAGCAAGTGAGGCTCAACCCAAAGATCGGCCGACCGCCCCCCTAGGTTGGAAAGCCGGGCGTTTGCGATATTGACACCTGGGCGACCGGCAAGCCACGATCGCCGGTTCAAGCCAACCCAAGGAGAGAACGCATGCGATTTCGTTCGGTTCGTACGCTGGCCGCGCTTGCTGCAATGTTCGGTGCGCTCGCGCCGATTCACTCCGGTGCGGTTCGCCCGGAAGCAGCGCCTGAAGCTGGCAACCTCATCCAGCCCGTCTGGACCCCGCTGGGCATCGGCAAGCAGCCTGTCACGGTCGTTTTGCAAATGGCAGGCGAGCCGGTCGCCGTGCAGCAAGGCAACGCCGGCCGCAAGCTCGACCGACGTGAGAAGGACCAGATCAAGGCCCAGCTCAGAGGCTCTCAAGATGCCCTGCATGGAAACATCCAGGGCATGGGCGGCACCGTGCTGGCCAACTATCAAGCGGCCTACAACGGCGTCAAGGTGCGGGTGGCCCGCGACAAGCTCGAACAGCTCGCATCGCTTCCGGGCGTGATTGCCGTGCGCCCCGTCTTTCCCATCAAGCCGAACAACGAGCGCGGCGTCCCTCTGATCGGCAGCCCCGCCGTCTGGCAAAGCCTGGGCCTGCATGGCGAAGGCGTGAAGATCGCGATCATCGATACCGGAATCGACTACACGCATGCCAACTTCGGTGGCCCGGGCACGGTGGCGGCGTACGAGGCGGCGCACGCGGCCGAAGCCGCGGCCGCGAACCCACTCCATTTCGGCCCGCTCGCAGCGCGAATCAAAGGCGGCATCGATCTTGTCGGCGACAGTTACAACGCCGATGACACGGATCCGAAAACCTACCAGCCGATTCCACATCCGGACCCGAACCCGCTCGATTGCAATGGCCATGGCTCGCATGTCGCCGGCTCCGCCGCCGGCTCCGGCGTGACCTCGAGTGGCGCGACCTACACCGGCGCCTACAACGCATTGACGATCCCGGGCAACACCTGGGCCATCGGCCCGGGCGTTGCGCCCAAGGCCGACCTTTACGCAGTCCGCGTGTTCGGGTGTGAGGGCTCGACCGACGTCACCGTCGACGCCATCGAATGGGCCGTCGACAACGACATGGACGTCATCAACATGTCGCTCGGCTCGTCCTTCGGAACCAAGGACGATCCCTCCGCCGCGGCGTCGACGAATGCCGCGAAGGCGGGCGTGATCGTCGTCATTTCAGCCGGCAACTCCGGACCGAACCAGTACATCACGGGTTCACCGGGCAGCGCCGATGGGGCGATCACCGTCGCCGCCAGCGACCCGACCGAAACCTTCCCCGGCGCCTTGTTCTCGCTCAGTACCGGCGGCACCGCGCTGCCGGTCCAGAACTCTAACGGAGCCACGTTCGCGAGCGGCACGAGCTATCCGATCGTGGTGTTGCGCGATGCGGCCGGAAACGTCTCGCTCGGCTGCAATCCGGCGGAGTACGCAGCCGCCCCCGGTGGCGTGGCCGGCAAGCTGGTTGTCACCCAACGCGGGTCCTGTGCGCGGGTCGCCCGCGCGATCTTCGCGCAGCAGGCCGGTGCCGCCGCCGCGGCGATGATCGACACGAGCGTCAACTACCCGCCCTTCGAAGGGAAGATCACCG
>JAYSVE010000073.1:0-2361 GCA_043718725.1 Methylibium sp. | reverse complement strand
TGGCAAGCTGGACGGTCATCTTCGGCAAGCTGTTCGGCCTGCGCAAGGTGCGCGCCGCCAACGAAGAATTCGAGCGCGAGTTCTGGGCCGGCAAGAACCTGAACGACCTGTACAGCGACGCCACAAAGCGCGCAGGAGGCGCGCCGATGGAGCGCATCTTTGCCACCGGCATGCGCGAGTTCCTCAAGCTGCGCGAACGCCGCGTCGGCGACAGCGGGGCGTTGCTCGACGGCTCGCGCCGGGCGATGCGGGCCAGTTTTCAGCGTGAGATGGACACCATCGAATCGAACCTGTCGTTCCTCGCCACGGTCGGGTCGGTGTCGCCCTATGTTGGCTTGTTCGGCACGGTGTGGGGCATCATGCATGCGTTCGTCGGCCTGGCCAACATGACCCAGGTGACCCTGGCCACGGTGGCGCCGGGCATTGCCGAGGCCCTGGTCGCCACCGCCATCGGCCTGTTTGCCGCCATTCCCGCGGTCATTGCCTACAACCGTTTTGCGCGTGAAATCGACCGCATCGCGATCCAGCTCGAGACCTTCATCGAGGAGTTCTCCAACATTCTGCAGCGCAACGCCGGGGCCGCGCCGGTGCCGGCGGCGCCTGTGGCGAGGTAAGCCATGGTCAGCGTCAGTCACCGCGGTTCGTCGCGCCGGCGCACCATCAACGAGATCAACATGGTGCCCTTCATCGACGTGATGCTGGTGCTGTTGATCATCTTCATGGTGACCGCCCCGCTGATCACCACCGGCGTGATCGACCTGCCCAGCGTCGGCAAGAGCCGGCAGCGGCCCGAGCATGTGGTCGAGGTGCAGGTCGGCGGCGACGAGAGCATTCGCCTGCGCGTGGACGGCAAGGACAGCTTGCCCACCAACCTGGCCGGCCTGCCCGCGCGCGTGCGCACCGCCCAGGCGGGCGACGCGAACACGCCGGTGGTCATTTCGGCCGATCGCGCCGTGAAGTACGAGGTCGTGGTCAAGGTCATGGACAGCCTGCAGCGCGCCGGCGTCCAGCGCGTGGGCCTGTCGGTCAAGACCGGCGCCAATTGAGCGATGCGACGATGAGCCGCTCGATCCCGGCATGAGCAGCGCCGCCGCGCCGACCCGTGACGCCTTGATGCCGCGCCGGCCCGCGGGCATGGGCGCGGGCCTGGTCATGGCACTGATCGCCCATGGGCTGCTGCTGGTGGCACTGGCCTTCAGCGTGCGCTGGAAAACCAGCGATCCGGCCGGGGTCGAGGCCGAACTGTGGGCCGCCGTGCCGCAGATCGCCGCGCCGCGGGCGGTGGCCCCGGAGCCGCCGCCGACCCCGAAACCGGTGCCTGCGCCGCCGGTTCCCGTCGAAGTGAAGCCGCCGCCACCGCAAGTCGAGCCCGCGCCGGTGCCCGACGCGCAGATCGCGATCGAAAAAGCCCGGCTTGACGAGGCCCGACGCGAGCAAAAGCAGCGTGACGAGGAGAAGCGCGAACTGGCCAAACGCGATGAGGCCAAGCGCGAAGAAAACAAACGCGAACAGTTGCGTGCCAAGGAAGAACTCGAACGCAAGAAAAAGGAACAAGCCGACAAGCTCAAAGCAGACGACGAGCGACTTGCGCAGGCGCGCGAAGCCAACCTCAAGCGCATCCTGGGCCAGGCGGGCGCCAGCGGTGAGGCGGGTGTCACCGGCACCGCCGCCAGGAGCGCGGGACCGTCAGCCGGCTATGCGGGGCGCATCAAGGCGCGCATCCAGCCCAACATCGTGTTCGCCGAAAACGTCAGCGGCAACCCGCTCGCCACCGTGGAAGTGCGGCTGGCGCCGGACGGCACCATCATCGCCAAGCGGCTGGTCAAGAGCAGCGGCGTGAAAGCCTGGGACGACGCGGTGCTGCGCGCCATCGACAAGACCGAGGTCCTGCCGCGCGACACCGACGGGCGCGTGCCGTCACCGTTCGAGATCGACTTCCGCCCGCACGACTGAACTGAGGGCTGGTCCGTCTTGGGACGGCCTCACCGGTACTTGGCGATGAAGCCCCGATCGATCCGGTCCTTCCACCACCAGACCCAGCGGCCCTGGGCGGACCAGGCGCCCCACGACGCGATGGCGTGGCGCTCGCCGCAGGCCAGCAGGTAAAGCGAGCGGAGCTTCGGCCGGTGGGGCAGCAGCTCGCCGGCGGCCATGAAGCGGCGCAGGTTCAACGCCAAAGGCGGGCCGGCACGCACCGCCTGGACGCCGCTCTTGGCCACCTCCCGGTCGACGTTGGTTGCCACGTCGCCCGCCGCGAACACCTCCGGGTGCGAGGTGCTTTGCAGGGTGGCGCCGGTGGCGATGAAGCCCATCGCGTCCAGCGCCAGGCCGCTGGTGCGCAACCACGACGGCGCACCGGCG
>JAYSVE010000720.1:0-3276 GCA_043718725.1 Methylibium sp. | reverse complement strand
CGGTACGGCGAGCGTCTCAAGCGCAAGATCGGGTCGCGCGGCGGCTCCGGCCGATTTACTTCAAGGCGGCCTTGGCGCCAGCGTCTTCCAGCTTCTTCTTGGCGGCTTCGGCGTCGGCCTTCGACACTGCCTCCTTGACGGCCTTGGGCGCGCCGTCGACCACGTCCTTGGCTTCCTTCAGGCCCAGGCCCGTCAGCTCGCGCACGGCCTTGATGACCTGCACCTTGTTGGCGCCGGCTTCGAGCAGCATCACGCTGAACTCGGTCTGCTCTTCCACCACGGCAGCGGCGGCGCCACCCCCTGCGGCAGGTGCCGACATGGCGGCAGCGGACACGCCGAATTTCTCTTCGATGGCCTTGACCAGGTCGTTGAGTTCCATCACCGACATGCCGTCGAGTGCGGTCATGAATGCGTCTTTATCGAATGCCATTTGGTTTCCCCAGAATCAGTAAGAGGTTTGAAAGATCGGTTCGTTCAAAGTTGGTTCAAGAAGCCGGCGTGGCGTCGGCTTGCGCGACTGGCGCCGCTTCAGCCACAGCCTGCGGCTCTGCCACGACGGGCTCGGCACGCTGCTCTGCGAGTGCCGCCAGCACCCGCGCAAAGCGCGAGATCGGCGACTGCATCAGGCCCAGCAATTGGGCCAGCAACACTTCCTTGCTCGGGATCGCGGCCAGGGCCTTGACGCCATTGGCGTCGAGGATCTTGCCCGCATAGGCGCCCGCTTTGATGACCAGCTTGTCGTTGCCCTTGGCAAAGTCGGCGATGACTTTGGCCGCGGCGACGGCATCGGTTGAAAACCCGTAGATCAGCGGGCCGACCATGCTCCCCGAGGCCACTTCGAACGGTGTGCCGGCCACCGCGCGACGGGCGAGTGTGTTCTTCAGGACATGAAGGTACACCCCCTTGTCGCGCGCTTGCCTGCGCAATGCGTTCAAGTGTTCCACGGTGAGGCCACGGTATTCGGCCAGCGCGAGCGTCTGCGAACGTGCCACCTGGGCCGCCACATCCGTCACCACGGCTTCTTTCTCGTTGCGATTGAGACTCAAGGTCTGCTCCTCACATCACGCACCTGGGAGCCGTTGCGGGCCCCTTCAGTGCTTTTCCAAAGTTCAGCGACCTTCTGACCGGAAACCAAAATTTCCATTCAGCGGGACCGCCATCTGCGCTGGCTTCTTGCCTGGGCCGGCTCACACCGAACCCTTGCCGTCCATTAAGCGACCCCTTGGGTCGCGCCAGCGGTCTTGGATGGCCTGCGCCGGTCTTGCGACCCATTGCAGCCCACCAAACCCAACAAGCCGGCGCCAGACAAGCGCCGACCGACCTACCACCCTGTTCTCTAGTTGGCCTGCGCGGCCGCGTTGATCGACGCGACGTCGACGCGGGCACCCACCCCCATGGTTGAAGACACGGCCACCTTGCGCAGGTAGATGCCCTTGCTCGTGGCCGGCTTGGCTTTGTTCAACGCTTCGACCAAGGCGCGCAAATTGCCGCTCAACTTGTCGGCATCGAACGAGCGTCGGCCGATGGTGGCGTGCACGATCCCTGCCTTGTCGACACGGAACTGCACCTGACCGGCCTTGGCGTTGCGCACGGCCTGGGCCACATCTGGCGTCACCGTGCCGACCTTCGGGTTCGGCATCAGGCCGCGCGGTCCGAGGATCTGGCCCAGCGTGCCGACCACGCGCATCGTGTCGGGCGAGGCGATCACAACGTCGAAGTTCATGACGCCGGCCTTGATCTGCTCGGCCAGGTCTTCCATGCCGACGAGGTCGGCGCCGGCGGCCCTGGCCTCTTCGGCCTTGGCACCCTGTGCGAACACGGCCACGCGCTTGGTCTTGCCGGTGCCGTTGGGCATGACGACGGCGCCGCGCACGACCTGGTCGGATTTCTTGGCATCGATGCCGAGCTGCACGGCCACATCGATGGACTCATCGAACTTGGCGGTCGCGCATTCCTTGACGATGGCCAGCGCGTTGTCCAGCAGGTACAGCTTGTTGCTGTCGACCTTGCCCGCGGTCGCTTTTTGGCGTTTGGTCAGCTTGGCCATGATCAGACGCCTTCCGAGGTGACGCCCATCGAACGGGCGGTGCCAGCAATGGTGCGGACCGCGGCGTCCATGTCGGCGGCAGTGAGGTCCTTGATCTTGATCTTGGCGATCTCTTCGAGCTGCGCCCGGGTGATCTTGCCGACCTTGTCGGTGTGCGGTTTGGCCGAACCCTTGTCGAGCTTGATCGCCTTCTTGATCAGCACGGTGGCTGGCGGCGACTTCAGCACGAAGGTGAACGACTTGTCCGCGAACGCGGTGATCACCACCGGCAGCACCAAGCCGGGTTCCATGCTGGAGGTCTGGGCGTTGAACGCCTTGCAGAACTCCATGATGTTGAGCCCGCGCTGACCCAGCGCCGGGCCGATCGGGGGTGACGGATTTGCCTTGCCCGCCGGGATTTGCAGCTTGATCAAGCCGACTATTTTCTTGGCCATATTTCTTCCTTCAGTTCAACCGCAGCGCTTGCTAAGGGAGTGCGCGGTTGTTGAGTTCAAACGCGAAGGACTGGATACCTTCGCTCCTCGTGCCGGTGTCTCGTCACCGGCAGCAACGGGCGGGATTCCGGCCTGGCTCGCGCCTCGCCGATGCCCCCGCCGGGGCAATTCAAACCTTTGGTCTCAGCACTTCTGCAACCCCGAGCATCGATCGACGCAAGGGCTGCCGAACCCCGGTCGTCAAACCTTTTCGACCTGCGAGAAGTCGAGTTCGACGCCGGTCGCGCGGCCGAAAATCGTCACCGACACACGGACCTTGGACTTGTCGTAATTGACGTCTTCGACAGCGCCGTTGAAATCGGTGAACGGACCTTCCTTGACGCGCACCAACTCGCCCACTTCCCACTGCACCTTGGGACGCGGCTTCTCGACGCCCTCTTGCATCTGATGCACGATCTTCAGCACCTCGGCTTCGGAGATCGGCGACGGGCGGTTCTTGGCGCCACCGACAAAGCCGGTGACCTTGCTGGTGTGCTTGACCAAGTGCCAGGTGTCGTCGCCCATTTCCATTTCAACCAACACATAGCCGGGGAAGAAGCGCCGCTCACTGACGGACTTCTTGCCGTTCTTGAGTTCGACCACTTCTTCCATCGGCACCAGGATGCGGCCGAACTTGTCTTGCAATTCCGAGCGATCGATGCGTTCACGCAGGTTGCGCTCAACCGCCTTCTCCATTCCGGAGTAGGCGTGCACAACATACCAGCGCTTGTTCGACGCCACTTTGGCAATGACGGC
>JAYSVE010000719.1:0-7738 GCA_043718725.1 Methylibium sp. | reverse complement strand
CCGCCAGACCGGACAACCGCGACCTCATCGCCCGCGTGCGCGAGTTGCAGGAAGAGTGGCAACAGCACGCCCGCACGCTGCCCCTCACCCGCCCGGTCGAAAACGCGTTGTGGGCCCAGTTCAAGGCCGCAACCGACGCCGTCTTTGCCCAGCGCGACGCCGCCTCCAACGCCTTCGAGGCGCAACTGCACGCCAACCTGTTGGCCAAAGAGGCTCTGGTGGCGCGACTCCAGGCTCTGACGGACCAGAGCCCGGCCCACGAGATCCAGCGCGCCCTGGCCGAGGTGGATGTCGAACTGCGCAAGGTCGGCGAGGTTCCCCGCAACAAGGCGGCCGCACTTGATGGGCTGATTCGCACGGTGCACCAGAACACCCTGGCGCTGCTGGCCCGCAGTGCCCAGGCCGGCTGGCACCAGCGCTTCGATGGGCTGAGCGCCAGGCTGGCGTTGTGCGAAGCGCTCGAAGCGCCACCCACCGACGGCCGGGCGGCGCCAGCGGTCGACGACCCTGCCTCGGCCTGGGCGGCGCTGGCGCCGCTGCCCGCTGCCTGGGAGAAGGCGCTGGCCGGTCGCCTCAAGCGGGCCGGTGAATCGAAGCGTTCAAGCCCGACCGACGCCGACCTGGACGCCATCCTGCTGCACCTCGAATCGACGCTGGCCATCGCCTCGCCACCCGACCTGATGGCGGCGCGGCGCAACCTGAAACTGCGCGCCCTGAAGGAGGCCCTGGAAGGCCGGCCCAGCGCCAGTGCGGCCCGTTTGCCGACCGGCGGCGTCGACGAGTGGCTGGCCGCAGCGCTGGCCGCGGCACCCAGCCACGCCACTCAGCGCGACCGGCTGGGCGCCATCATCGCGGCGCTGCGAGCCAAAGGCCCGGGTTGAGGCTGAGGCTCGGGTTGGGCGCCGGTGCCGGCGGCACTGGCGTTTGGGACCGGCGACGCTGGCTGAGCGCCGGCGGTCAGGTTCCGAACGCTTCCTGAACGGTCAACACGCGTCCCGTTTCACCGGCGTCGTAGCCCACCAGCGCGGCCACCGCCGACCGGTAGGCCGGTGACCGCAGCAACTCCAGCACCTGGGGCATCGGTGGCCGTTCGACGCTGGCGCCATCGAACGCCAGGAAGTAGCGCTCCCGAACCAGCGGGATGAAATGCAGGCCGAATCGATGCGCCGCGGTTTGCACGCCGATGCCGACGTCGGCCATGCCGCTGGCGATGAAGGCGGCGACCGCCGCGTGGGTGAACTCGGCGCTCTCGAAGCCCTGGACATCGCTGGCTGAAATGGCTTGTTTGGCCAGCATCAACTCGGTCAGCATGCGTGTGCCCGAGCCTTCGGGGCGATTGACGAAACGCAGGTCGCGCCGCTTCAGGTCGTCCAGGCCGCGCACGCGTTTGGGGTTGCCCGGCGCCGCGAACAGGCCCTGGGTGCGCACGGCCAGGTGCACCAGGCGGTGGGCGTCGTCCTTGAGCCAGCGGCGGTAATGCTGCGCGGCCGCTGGCTCGAAGGTGCCGATCGGCACATGAAACCCGGCCAGATCGCATTCGCCGTGCGCCAGGGCCGCCACCGACTCCAGGCTGTTGCGGTAGCGCAGCTCGACGGCAAGCTTTGCGGTGGCCAGTTGTTGCACCAGCGCCGCGACCGCAAAACCGTGGCTGGCATGCACCCGCAGCGCGCGGGCCTGGCGCGGCAGGGTGCGCTCGAGTTCGTTTTCCAGCTCCGAGGCCAGCGATTCCAGCAGCGGCGACAGACGTGCCGAAATGCGCCGGTCGGCCCAGATCAGCTTTTGGGCGAGTGCGGTGAGGGTGGAGCCACGGCCGCGCCCGGCGTCAAGCAGGCGGTGGCCGAACAGGGATTCGGCGCGCTTGATCTGGCCCCAGGCATGCCGGTAGCTCAGGCCCATGCTGCGCGCGCCTTGAGCGATCGCGCCGCTTTCCTGGATGGACGCCAGCAGGGCCAGCAGGTCGGTGGTGTCGAGCGCGACGTCGGCCTCGCGGCCAAGTTGCCAATGGGGGGCGATCTTGATGCGCAGCATTCGGCAACCTTGTGCATATATTGTGGCGCTGGAACCGGTATCTTCCAGTCCTTCGCCGCCGGGCCGGATATGGTTTCACAGAAACATATTTGGACCGGGCGCCGCCCGCCAAAGGATCGCCCCCGATGAACGCCCCCATCATTCGAATTCATGCCTTGGCCGACGCGTCCGCCGCGCGCCCGAAACGGACTCAGCGCGAACGCCCGGTCACCGCCCCGGCGCTGGCCGCGGTGCGTGTCGCGATCGGGACGCTGGCGCTGCGCCGCGACCTGTTGATCGAACACCTGCACGCCGTCAACGACCGCTTCGGCCAGTTGCAGACCGACCACCTTGCCGCGCTGGCCGAGTTGCTGCGCTTGTCGCAGGCCGAGGTCTTTGAGGTCGCCAGCTTCTACCACCACTTCGATGTGGTTCGCGAAAACGCCGACGGCGGCTTTGACGCGCCGCCGCGAATCACCGTGCGCGTGTGTGACGGGCTGTCGTGCGAGATCGCCGGCGCGCGCGAACTGTTGCAGCGCCTTCCCGACCTGCTGGCCGCCGACGTCCGCGTCATCGCCGCGCCCTGCATTGGCCGGTGTGAGCAAGCTCCCGCCGTGGCGGTGCACCAGCACCCACTGGCGCAGGCCACGGTCGAGTCGGTGGTGCAGGCGGTGGGCCGCGGCCAAACCACCCACGAGCCGGCGCCCGCCACCGGCCTGGCGGCCTACCAGGCCGCCGGGGGCTACCAGACCCTCGCCGCCTGTCTTGCGGGCCGGCGCGATGTCGAGGCGGTGATCAAGGCGCTGGAAGATTCGGGTCTGCGCGGCCTGGGCGGCGCCGGGTTTCCGAGCGGGCGCAAATGGCGCATCGTGCGCGAGCAGCCGGCGCCCCGGCTGATGGCCGTCAACATCGACGAAGGCGAGCCCGGCACCTTCAAGGACCGCTTCTACCTGGAGCGCGACCCACACCGTTTTCTCGAAGGCATGCTGATCGCCGCCTGGGCGGTGGGCATCGCCTCCATCTACCTTTATCTGCGCGACGAATACCACGGCTGCCGCGCGCTGCTGGAGCGCGAGCTCGCGCTGCTGAAGGCGCAGGCTTCGATGGCCGGGATGCCGACGATCGAACTGCGGCGCGGCGCGGGCGCCTACATCTGCGGCGAAGAGTCGGCCATGATCGAATCGATCGAAGGCAAGCGCGGCATGCCGCGGCTGCGGCCGCCCTACGTGGCGCAGGTCGGGCTGTTCGGCCGGCCCACGCTGGAACACAACTTCGAGACCTTGTACTGGGTGCGCGACATTCTGGAAAAAGGCGGCGACTGGTTTGCCGACCAGGGCCGCCACGGCCGCAAGGGTCTGCGTTCGTTCTCGGTCTCGGGCCGCGTCAACAAGCCCGGCGTGCATCTGGCGCCGGCCGGCATCACGCTGCGCGAACTGGTGGCCGAATTCTGTGGCGGCATGCCGGACGGGCACAGCTTGTACGCCTACCTGCCGGGGGGTGCCTCCGGCGGCATCCTGCCCGCCCGCCTGGCCGATGTGCCGCTGGACTTCGACACCCTGCAGCCGCACGGCTGCTTCATCGGTTCGGCCGCGGTGGTGGTGCTGTCCCAGCACGACCGCGTGACCGACGCGGCGCGCAACCTGATGGCCTTCTTCGAACACGAGAGCTGCGGCCAGTGCACACCGTGCCGCAGCGGCACGGCCAAGGCGCGTGAGTTGATCGCCCAGGACCGCTGGGACACCGCGCTGCTGGCCGAGTTGTCGCAGGTGATGCGCGACGCATCGATCTGCGGCCTCGGGCAGGCGGCGCCCAACCCGGTCGACTGCGTCATCAAGTATTTCCCCCAGGAGCTGTCCGCATGAACGCGCCCACGTCCCACAGCCTGCTCAAGGTCGACGCGCCGACGATCGAGTTCACGCTCGACGGCAAAACCGTCCAGGCCCGCGCCGATGAAACGCTGTGGCAGGTCGCCCGGCGCGAAGGCAACACCATCCCGCACCTGTGCCACAAGGAAGGCCTGTCGCCGGCCGGCAACTGCCGCGCCTGCGTCGTCGAAGTCGAAGGCGAGCGCACGCTCGCCGCATCCTGCTGCCGCGTGGTGGGCGCGGGCATCAAGGTCAACACGCTATCGGAGCGCTCGATCGCGGCGCGCGCCATGGTGGTGGAACTGCTGCTCAGCGACGCCGGCCAGACGACCGACAGCTACACCCGCGAGTCCGAACTCAGCCATTGGGCCCAGCGTCTGGGCGTGGCCCGCGGCCGGTTGCCGCGGCGCAGCCCGGCGTACGCCCTGGCCGACAACAGCCATGCCGCCATCAGCGTCAATCTCGACGCCTGCATCCAGTGCACCCGCTGCCTGCGCGCCTGCCGCGACGAGCAGGGCAACGACGTCATCGGACTGGCGCTGCGCGGTGCGCAGGCCACCATCACCTTCGACGCCGGCGATGCGCTGGGCCATTCCAGTTGCGTGGCCTGCGGCGAATGCGTGCAGGCCTGCCCGACCGGCGCGTTGATGCCCGCGCGCGGCGCCGGCATGGCCGCCATCAGCAGGCAGGTCGACTCGGTCTGCCCGTATTGCGGCGTCGGCTGCCAGCTCACCTGGAACGTCGGGCCGGATGGCGCCGGCCAAGACCGCATTCAATCGGTCACCGGCCGCGACGGCCCGGCCAACCACAAGCGCCTGTGCGTCAAGGGCCGCTACGGCTTCGACTACATCCACAACCCCAAGCGGTTGATCACGCCGCTGATCCGCCGCGCCGGTGTGGCCAAGGACCCGGCCGACATCGAACGCTTCAAGCGCGGCGAGAAGCGCCTGGACGAGATGTTCGTCGAGGCCACCTGGGCGCAGGCGCTGGACTTCGCGGCCGGCGGGCTGCGCAAGATTCGCGATGGCGCCGCCCATGGCGCCGGTTCGGCGCTCGCCGGTTTCGGCTCCGCCAAAGGCAGCAACGAAGAGGCCTACCTGTTCCAGAAGCTGGTGCGCCAGGCCATGCACAGCAGCCATGTGGACCATTGCACGCGGCTGTGCCATGCCAGCTCGGTGGCGGCCTTGCTCGAAGGCATCGGCTCCGGCGCGGTCAGCAACCCGGTGGCCGACGTGGCGCAGGCCGAACTGATCTTCCTGATCGGCGCCAACCCGACGGTCAACCATCCTGTCGCGGCCACCTTCATCAAGAATGCCGTCGACCGTGGCGCCAAGCTGCTGATCGCCGACCCGCGCAAGTCGCAACTCGCGCGGCGCGCCACCTGGCACCTGCAGTTTCGCCCCGACACCGACGTGGCGCTGCTCAATGGCTTGCTGCACACCATCATCGACGAAGGCCTGGTGGCGCAGGACTTCGTGCAGGCGCGGGTCAACGGCTTCGAGGCGCTCAAGGCCTCGGTGGCCGAGGCCACGCCGGAGCGCATGGCTGAGATCTGCGGCATCCCGGCGCAAACGATTCGCGAAGTCGCCCGCGCCTTCGCCAGCGCCAGGAGCGCGATGATCCTGTGGGGCATGGGCATCAGCCAGCATGTGCACGGCACCGACAACGCGCGCGGGCTGATCGCGCTGGCGCTGATCACCGGCCAGATCGGCCGTCCCGGCACCGGCCTGCACCCCTTGCGCGGCCAGAACAACGTGCAGGGCGCGAGCGACGCCGGGCTGATCCCGATGATGCTGCCCAACTACCAGCGCGTCAGCGTGCAGGCGGTGCGCGAACATTTCGAGGCGCTGTGGTCGACCACGATCGACGCCAAACCGGGGCTGACGGTGGTCGAGATCATGCATGCCATCGACGACGGCCGGATTCGCGGCCTGTTCGTCGAGGGTGAGAACCCGGCCATGAGCGACCCCGACCTGGACCACGCGCGCGCCTCGCTGGCCGCGCTGGAGCACTTGGTGGTGCAGGACATTTTCGCGACCGAGACCGCCGTGCTGGCCGACGTGATCCTGCCGGCCTCGGCGCAGCCCGAGAAGTGGGGCAGCTTCACCAACACCGACCGGCTGATCCAGATCGGCCGGCCTGCGCTCAAACCGCCGGGCGAGGCCATGCAAGACCTCTGGGTCATCGAACAGATCGCGCGCCGGCTCGGCGCCGACTGGCACTACTGGCGGCCCGAAGACGGCGACGGCCACGCGGCGGCCGAGGCGCCGGTGGCGCGCGTCTACGAGGAGATGCGCTCGGTGATGGAGCCGCTCGCGGGCGTGCCGTGGACGCGCCTGGTGCGCGAGGACGCGGTCGTGACACCGGCGCCGCGCGAGGACCAGCCCGGCCACAGCGTGGTCTTCATCGACAGCTTTCCCACCGCCGACGGCCGCGCCACCGTGGTCCCCGCCACGTACCGGCCCGGCGCCGAGCAGGTCGATGCCGACTACCCCTTGGTGCTGACCACCGGCCGCGTGCTGGAGCATTGGCACGGTGGCGCGATGACGCGGCACGCCAGCATGCTCGACGCGATCGCGCCTGAGGCGCTGGTGTTGCTGCACCCCTCGGACGCCGGCCGTTTGAACATCGCCGATGGGGTGCTGGTGGAGATGTCTACGCACCACGGTTCGGTTCGTGCGCGAGCCAGCCTCAGCAACGAAGTGCAGATCGGCCAGGTGTTCCTGCCGTTCGCCTACTGGGAGGCGGCGGCCAACAAGCTCACTGGCGATGCGCTCGACCCGGTCGCCAAGATCCCCGGCTTCAAGGTGACGGCGGTGCGGGTCGCGGCATGTTGAAGCCGACCGTCCACGTCGCCACGGCCTGAAGGCGGATGGCATGGCGCCTGGCACCGAACGGGTCGTCACGCTGCGCGCGCCCGGGCGCCTGCACCTGGGTTTTCTCGACCCCGCGGCGAGCCTGGGGCGGCGCTTCGGCAGCCTTGGGCTGGTCGTCGGCGGCTTCGAGACCGTGATCACATTGAGCGCCTGCGCCATCGATCGGGTGAGTGCCGACGGGCCCGCCGCGCAGGCTGAAGCCGAACGTGCCGGTGCGCACCTGCACACGCTGCGTCAACGCAGTGGGCGGCCGCAGCCTTTGCACCTTCGGCTGGAACAGGTGCTGCCGGCCCACGCGGGCTTGGGTTCGGGCACCCAGCTCGCCCTGGCGCTGGGGCGTGCCTTTGCGCAATGGCATGGGCTGGATCTGAGCACCGCCACGCTCGCCCAGTGGCTGGCGCGTGGCTTGCGCTCCGGCGTCGGGATTGCCGGTTTCGAGCAGGGCGGGTTGTTGCTCGACGGCGGTCCGGGTGCCGACGGCGTGCCCGCGCCGCTGCTGTCGCGCATGGCGCTGCCCGAGGCCTGGCGCATCGTCGTCGTCTGCGACCCAACCCACCGCGGGCTGTCGGGCGCCGACGAGCGGCAGGCCATCGCCGCCTTGCCGCCGCTGCCGCGGGCCGACGCCGCCGACATCTGCCACCAGGTCTTGATGCGTGTGCTGCCCGGCGCGGCCGGCGCCGAGTTCGCACCCTTCGCCGCCGGCGTCAACCATGTCCAGCGGCTGCTGGGCGCGCATTTCGCGCCGGCCCAGGGCGGCAGTGCCTACACCAGCGCCGCCGTGGGCACGGCGGTGCGCTGGATGGGCAACGCCAGCGGCGCTGACCACGGCGCCGCGACCGGGCAAAGCTCCTGGGGCCCGACCGGCTTCGTCATCGTGCCGACGCAGGCGCTGGCCGAAACCTTGCTGCAATCGGCACGCGCAGCCAACGCGCTGGGCCCGGGCTTGAGCGTGTCCATCGTCGGTGCGCGCAACCACGGTGCGGTGCTCAG
>JAYSVE010000718.1:0-3280 GCA_043718725.1 Methylibium sp. | reverse complement strand
GGAACATCGTCATCGGCTTCGCCCGCATGGACGGCCAGACGGTGGGCATCGTCGCCAACCAACCGCTGGTGCTGGCGGGTTGTCTGGACATCAAGAGCAGCATCAAGGCGGCGCGCTTCGTGCGGTTTTGCGACGCCTTCGGGATCGCCGTGCTGACCTTTGTCGACGTCCCCGGCTTCATGCCCGGCACGTCACAGGAGTACGGCGGCATCATCAAGCACGGCGCCAAGCTGCTGTTTGCGTATGCGGAATGCACCGTGCCGAAGGTCACCGTGATCACCCGCAAGGCTTACGGCGGCGCCTACGACGTGATGTCGTCCAAGCACCTGCGCGGCGACGTGAACTTTGCCTGGCCCAACGCCGAGATCGCGGTGATGGGAGCCAAGGGCGCGGTCGAGATCATCTTTCGCGACGAGAAGGGCGACCCGGCGAAACTCGCCGCGCGCGAAGCCGAATACCGCGCCAAGTTCGCCAACCCCTTCGTGGCCGGCGCGCGCGGCTACATCGACGACGTGATCCAGCCGCACGAAACCCGCAAGCGCATCTGCCGCTCGCTGGCGATGCTGGCGAACAAGAAGGTCGACGACCCCTGGCGCAAGCACAGCAACATCCCGTTGTAATGGATCCCCCCAGTCGCTGCGCTCCTGCCCCGAGGGGCGCCCGCCATCGGCCCGGCAGAGCCGGATCTTTGGCGGTGGCTTGATGGGGGGCGTGGCTTCGCCGCCCGGACAACACAAGGTTTGACAAATGTTTACCAAGATACTGATTGCCAATCGCGGCGAGATCGCTTGCCGGGTCATCAAGACGGCACGCAGGATGGGCATCAAGACGGTCGCGGTCTATTCCGAAGCCGACCGCGATGCGCTTCATGTGGACTTGGCCGACGAAGCGGTGTTCATCGGCCCGGCGCCCAGCCGCGAGTCTTATCTGGTGATGGACAAGATCATCGCGGCCTGCAAGCAGACCGGCGCGCAGGCGGTGCATCCGGGTTATGGCTTCCTGTCCGAGAACGCCGAGTTCGCGCGCCGTGTTGAAGAAGAGGGCATCGTCTTCATCGGTCCGAAGCATGCTTCCATCGCGGCGATGGGCGACAAGATCGCATCGAAGAAACTCGCCGGTGCGGCCAAGGTCAACACCATTCCCGGCGTCAACGAGGCCATCGACAGCGCCGAGCAGGCGGTCGCGATCGCCAAGGACATCGGCTACCCCGTGATGATCAAGGCCAGCGCCGGCGGCGGCGGCAAGGGCTTGCGGGTGGCTTTCAACGATGCCGAGGCCTTGGCCGGTTTCAGCGCGTGCCGCAACGAGGCCCGCAACAGCTTCGGCGACGACCGGGTGTTCATCGAGAAGTTCGTCGAAGAGCCGCGCCACATCGAGATCCAGGTGCTGGGCGACGCCCACGGCCACTGCGTCTACCTGTGGGAGCGTGAATGTTCGATCCAGCGCCGCCACCAGAAGGTCATCGAAGAGGCACCGAGCCCGTTCCTTGACGACGCCACGCGCCACGCCATGGGCGCGCAGGCGGTGGCGCTGGCGAGGGCGGTGAACTACCAGTCGGCCGGCACGGTGGAGTTTGTCGTCGGCAAGGACAGGCGCTTTTTCTTTCTGGAGATGAACACCCGGCTGCAAGTCGAACACCCGGTCACCGAATGCATCACCGGGATGGACCTGGTGGAGCAGATGATTCGGGTGGCCGCGGGTGAGCCGCTGGCCTTCACGCAGGCGCAGATTCCCCGGCGCGGCTGGGCGATGGAATGCCGCATCAATGCGGAAGACCCGTTGCGCAACTTCCTGCCGTCGACCGGGCGCCTGGTCAAGTACCAGCCGCCCGTGCAGACCATGACGGCTTCATTGCCGGTGCCCGCGACGGGGGGCGTGCGTTGCGACACCGGCGTCTACGAGGGCGGCGAGATCCCGATCCACTACGACTCGATGATTTGCAAGCTGGTCAGCCACGGCGTGGACCGGTTGGACGCGATAGCGAAGATGCGCGAAGCCTTGAACGCGTTCGTGATTCGAGGCGTGTCCAGCAACATTGCGTTCCAGGCCGCGTTGCTGGCGCACCCGCGTTTCCAGGCGGGCGACTTCAACACCGGTTTCATTGCCGAGGAGTATCCAAAAGGGTTCTTGGCGGCGGCGGTGGTGCATGAGCGGCCCGCCTTCTTGCTGGCGCTGGCCGCCGCGGCGCACCGCCGGCTGCGCGGGCGCGCCGCGACCATCAGCGGGCAGTTGGAGGGGCATGAGATGGAGGTCGGCGACGATTTCGTCGTGATGCAGATGGGCGCAAGTCATCCCCACCCTGTGACCACGGTCAAGGTGTGCGGGGCCGGACCGTCCTACGAGGTGACGGTGGACGGGCGCCACCACCGCATCACCTTGAACGGCGCGCTGCGCGACATTGCAGTGCGGGGCGACTTCGACGGCGAGGCGTTTTGCGCCCAGATCGAACGGGTCGGCCTGAACTACCGCATTGCGCACAACGGAGCGCGGATCGAGGCGCGGGTTTTGTCGCCGCGTGCGGCCGAGTTGAGCGCGCTGATGCCGGTCAAGGCGGCGGCGGACATGTCGAAGTTTTTGCTGTCTCCCATGCCTGGCCTGTTGGCCGACGTCGTGGTGCAAGCCGGCCAAGCCGTGCGCGCCGGCGAAAAGCTGGCTGTCATCGAGGCCATGAAGATGGAGAACATTCTCCTGGCGGCCCAAGATGGCGTGGTCGCCGAAGTGTCGGCCCGGCGCGGTGAAAGTCTGGCGGTCGACCAGGTCATCATGCGTTTTCAGTGAGCCTCGAAGAACATGAACACACGACCGTTCAAGGTGCTGGGCATTCAGCAGGTGGCCATCGGCGGGGCCAGCAAGGAGCGCCTTCGCACGCTGTGGGTCGACAAGCTCGGGCTGCAGGTGACCGGCCATTTCGTCAGCGAGCGCGAGAACGTCGACGAAGACATTTGCAGCATCGGCAGCGGCGCTTTCACGGTCGAGGTCGACCTGATGCAGCCGATCGACCCCGCCAAGAAACCCGCGGTGCACACCACGCCGCTGAACCACGTCGGGCTGTGGATCGACGACCTGAGCGCGGCGGTGCAATGGCTGGTCGCCAACGGCGTGCGAATTGCGCCGGGTGGCATTCGCAAGGGCGCGGCGGGGCACGACATCTGCTTCGTGCACCCCAGGGGCAGCGACGAGTTCCCGTTCGGCGGCGAGGGCGTGTTGATCGAACTCGTGCAGGCGCCGCCCGAAATCGTCCTGGCCCTGGCTGGCGCGCCAGCGCAGCCGGTGGCGGCAC
>JAYSVE010000717.1:0-3282 GCA_043718725.1 Methylibium sp. | reverse complement strand
GCAACGAGCTGGGCGGCTTGCTCCCGCGCATCGATTTCTTTCTCGACCAGATCGAGTCCAGCACCGCCACGCAGACCGTCTACGACCGCGGCGGCATGACCGAGCGCATCGACCTGCAAGCCCTGGGCCTTGTCGCCAACATCTCGGCCTGGAACTACCCGTATTTCGTCGGCGGCAATGTGTTTCTGCCGGCCCTGTTGACCGGCAATGCGGTGCTGTACAAGCCGTCCGAATACGCCACGCTGACGGGGCTGCACATCGCCCGCCTGTTGCACAACGCGGGCGTGCCCGAGGCGGTGTTCACGACCGTGGTCGGAACCGGCCACGTCGGCGCCGCGTTGCTGGCGCAGAACATCGACGGTTTGTTCTTCACGGGCTCGGCCGTCACCGGCGCCAGGATTGCCGCGACGATGGGCCCGCGGCTGGTCAAGATGCAGCTCGAGCTGGGTGGCAAGGACCCGAGCTACGTCTGCGATGACGCGCACATCCGCGGCGCGGCCGAGTCGCTGGCCGATGGCGCCATGTACAACACCGGACAGAGTTGCTGTTCGGTCGAGCGCATCTATGTGCACGAAGCCATTCACACCGAGTTTGTCGACGCGTTCGTGTCGGCGGTGCGCGGTTTTCGGGTCGGCGACCCGATGCACGAGGACACCTACATCGGCCCGATCACGCGCCCGCCTCAGCTCGATGTGCTGGCCGCGCAGGTGGCCGACGCGGTGGCGCGCGGCGCGACGCTCAGGCTGGGCGGCAAGCGCATGGCCCAGCGCGGCAACTGGTTCGAGCCCACCGTCTTCACCGAGGTGAACCACAGCATGACGCTGATGCGCGATGAAAGCTTCGGGCCCATCATCGGCATCCAGAAGGTCAGCGGCGACGCCGAGGCACTGGCCTTGATGAACGACACCCGCTATGGCCTGACGGCGGGCGTGTTTTCACCCGACGAGCATCGCGCCGTGGCCATTCTGGCGCGCGTCAACGCCGGAAGCGTCTACTGGAATTGCTGTGATCGTGTGAGCCCGCGCCTGCCCTGGTCGGGCCATGGTGACTCCGGGCTGGGGCTGACGCTGTCGACCTACGGCATCCAGACCTTCACGCGTCCGCGCGCCTGGCATTTGCGCCAGCCGTGACCCGCCTCAAGCCCAGGCGTCGGCGCCATAGGTGCTGAATCCCAGCGGCCGGCTCTCGCTGAATACCGGCTCCTGCTCCGCGCCGGTGGCGACAACGGCCCGACCGCGGCCTTGTCGCTTCGCTTCGTAAAGCGCCTGGTCGGCACGTCGCAGCGCATCGTCGAGCGCTTCGTTGGCATGCATCTGGACAATCCCGAAACTCAGTGAGACCCGGCATCGGCGGGGCTCGAACTGGCGCTCGGACAGCAGCGCGGCGATCCGCGCGGCCAGGGCGATGGCGTCGCTCGCCTCGGTGTCTGGCAGGACCAGCCCGAACTCGTCGCCTCCCAGTCGACCCGTCACGTCCTGGGCGCGCAGAGTCTGGCAAACAGACTGGGAAACCAGGCGCAGCACCGCGTCGCCGCAAGCATGACCATCGCGGTCGTTGATGTCCTTGAAGTGGTCGATGTCGAGCATCACGACCACCGCCGTGCCCTGGCGCCCGGCAGCGATGCAGGCATCGGCCAGCTCGTGAAAACGGCGCCGGTTGGGGACCCGGGTGAGCACGTCCAGGTCGGCCAGTGATCGCAGCTTGCGGTGTTTGGCCCGCAGCGCCTGCTCGGTGCGCTCCCAGCTCATCAAAGGGACCAGGTAAACCATGACCAAACCGGGAAGCGCCGCGACCAGGCTGGCCGACAACAGCAGGTTTGCCGACCCTTGCGCGCCAGCGTCGGTCCAGTATGAAAGGGCCAGTTGCAGCGCTTGGATACCGGCCACCGTCGCTTGGACGATGACCAGGGTCCGCAACGCGATGCTGCTTTTGAATTCACGCAGGCGGCTGACGAGCACGGCGGCGTAGCCGTGCAGCATCAGCGTCCCAATTGCGAAGGCCGTGACCCCGTGGCCGTGGCCCGCAAAGCCGACCCATGCGGCCAACCAGGCCATGCAGGCCAGCCCCAGCGCGAGCGCATCGACGCTGGCCGGAACCCCCGGCAGGTCGCGCGAATAGAAGCGCCGCAGCCCGACCAGCACCGTGATCGGCGCCTGCAACAGCAGCACGACGGACACCGGCAGCAGCCAGGCCTGCTGAGCGGATTGCGTCTGCAGCAACAGGCCCAGGGCAAGAAGCCACTGGGCGCTGGTCCAGTACCAGAAGCCGCGGTAGGTCTTGAGCCGGGTGCCGAACAGCGTCATCAAACCGGCCGACAGCATCAGCGCTGCGATGCAGGTGGAAAGAAGGGTCGGGAGGTCGAAGGACATGTCGGCAGGCGGTGTGGGTCCATTTTGGTTTCGACGCTGCCCGCGGCGCCTCCCCCTTTGGAGGGGGAAGTGCAACTGAAAGCGTCAGGAGTTCGCACTTCGGTGCTCGCACAAAGCCGCGAGGTCGGCTCCGGGATTTCCATCGGGCGCCGTTGGCAAAAGCAGCGGCTACCATTTGCGGCGCGATCAACCTGGGGGTCAATTCGATGGACGTGGTGGACTACGAGATCAAGGGCGCCGAGATGCAGTTCGTCGAGATCGAACTGGACCCGGGCGAGGCGGCGGTGGGGGAGGCCGGCAGCATGATGTTCATGGATGCCGGCATCCAGATGGACACGGTGTTCGGCGACGGATCGCAGCAACAGGGCGGTGGCCTGTTCGGCAAGCTGCTGGGCGCCGGCAAGCGCCTGGTGACGGGTGAATCGCTGTTCACCACCATCTACAGCAACCCGGCATCGACCAAATTGAGGGTGGCGTTCGCCGCGCCGTACCCGGGCAAGATCCTGGCGATGGATTTGCGCCAGCTCGGCGGCACGTTGATCTGCCAGAAGGACGCGTTCCTGTGCGCCGCGCGCGGGGTCGCGCTGGGCATTCATTTCCAGCAGAAGTTGTCGGTTGGCTTCTTCGGCGGTGAAGGCTTCATCATGCAAAAACTCGAAGGCACCGGGTTGGCCTTCGTGCACGCCGGCGGCACCGTGGTCAAGCGTGAATTGCGCCCGGGCCAGGTGCTGATGGTGGACACCGGCTGCCTGGTGGCCCTGACGCCCAACGTCAGCTTCGAGATCCAGTACGTCGGCAAGATCAAGACCGCCTTGTTCGGTGGCGAAGGCCTCTTCTTTGCCAAGGTCACCGGCCCGGGGACGGTGTGGCTGCAAAGCCTGCCGTTCTCGCGTCTGGCCTCGCGCGTTTTTGC
>JAYSVE010000716.1:0-3285 GCA_043718725.1 Methylibium sp. | reverse complement strand
GAGTTCGTCTTCGGCCCCGAACGCGACCACCGGCGCCACGTGCACCTGCCCGGCCTCGCCGTGGAGCCTGGCGAAGACGGCGCGCAGTCCCTGTTCAGCCGGCGCGCCCAGGGCCTGGGCGTAGGGCCACACCTGCACGCGCGCGCTGGCGCCGTGCTGGTGGCGCACCAGGCGCTGGAAATAGGCGTCGTTCAGCGGCAGCGGAAAGCGCCGCGCCATCGCGCCGGCACGCAGCCCGCCGCACAGCGCCAGTGCCGCACGGGGCAACACCACCAGCAGCATCAGCGTCAACGCACACAGGTGGATCCATTCGGCCGCCGCCCCCCCGCCGGCCGCCTGGCCTGGCTCGATCCGCAGCGCCTGCAAGGCCGCGACGTCCGGCAACGCCAGGCCCGACAGCTGCACCGCCGGCGCCATCAGCAGCGCCAGGGCCCCATGCACCTGCGTGGCGTCCAGAAAGGTGCTTTCCCACCCCACCCTGTAGTCGAGCACCAGGCCGCGCAGGTACATGCCAGCCAGCAAGCCGACGCCGAGCGCCGCCGCGGCGGTGTGCAACACGCCGCTGGCACGCGTCGTCGACAACGGCGCGCCGTGCCGCTGCCAGGCCAGCATGAAGGGCTGGACCCACGCGCCGCGGGCGCCACACTTGGCTGCCGAGGGGACCGGCGGCGCCGGCGTGCCAGCTTCTGTGTCGGTCGGGCCGGCGAGCCACGCCTTGCCCTGGCCCAGCAGGCGTTGCATGCCGCGCGTCAGCAGGCCCGGCGCGGACGGGCGCCGCGTCAGCAGTGACCGCAGCGCGCTCCACAGCAACAACCCATAGACCAGCAGGTTCCAGGCGACCACGCCCCAGACCGGCGGCGCCAGCAGGTTGATGCGTTGCGCGCCGCCGATCAGGTTGGCCGCCAGCCCGAACAGCAGGCCCGCCGCAACGGCCCAAGCCCATGCTTGCGGGCGCCACGCGCGCCGTGCCAGCGCCGCGGCCACGGCCGTGTCGCGCGGCACCAGGCGCTGCATCGCATGGCGCGCGCGCTCGGCCACAAAGACGTCGGCGGCGGCTTGCGCGCCGGCGGACTCGAGCGCGGCGCGGCTGGCCCAGGCGGTATCGTCGGCGCGCCAGTGCGGGTGGCTGCCGGCGGCGGTTTCAAGGGCCTGCAGCAGCACCACTTGCCGGGCGGCCGATTCGTTCACAGGCGGGCGGGCACCGTCAGGCCCCGAGCTGGCTGGCGAGATCGAAAAAATCGCTGGCGACAACGTCGAACACCCGCTCGCCCACCGGCTCGCAAGCGCCCAGCGGGCCGTGCTCCAGCGGCCGGGGCACGTAGGCCGCGCGCAACCCGGCGCGCTGGGCCGCCCCCAGGTCGCCGGGGTGCGCCGCCACCAGCATCACCTGCGCCGGCGCCAGGCCCAGCAGGCGTGCGGCCATCAGGTACACCTCGGGGTCGGGTTTGTATTTCTGGATCAACTCGCCCGACAGCACGCAGTCCCACGGCAGGCCGGCGTTCCTGGCCATGTTGACCATCAGCGCGACGTTGCCGTTGGACAGCGTGGACACGACGTAGCGCCCGCGCAGCCGGTTCAGCCCGCCCACCGCATCGGGCCACGGCAGCAGCCGGTGCCAGACCCGGTTCAGGTGCGCCACCTCCGCGGCCGACAGGCCTTGCAGACCGAAGCGCGGCAGCAGGCTGTCGAGGATGCGGCGGTGCAGCGTGTCGATGTCCAGCCATGCCGCGCCGGCGCCGCGGGTGCTGTCCATCGCCGGGGCGTAGCCGGCCCGCCAGGCATCGGCAAAGGCCGGCCAGTCCAGCGTCAGTCCTTTGGTGGCGCCCAGCATTTCGCCTTCGCGGACGATCGATGTGCGCCAGTCGACCACGGTGCCGAAGACATCGAACGCAAGGGCGCGGACATCGCGCAGGTCGGACTGGCTGGTGGTCATGGCGCAAGGCTCCCGGTGAGGTTCAGAGCGGGCGCTGTGGGTCCAACCAGTGGTCGGCAAACGCCGCCAGGTCCTGGTGCACCGACTTGGCCAGCGCCAGTTCGTCGCCGGTGTTCGGGCTGCCGTTGGGCGCGCGCAGCACCAGCGCGGTGTGCACATGCTCGGGCACGCCGCGCATGTAGACGATGTAGTCGTCGACGAAGGCCTGCGGGCTCAGGGCCTGGATGGCGTCGGCCTTGGGACTGCGCGCGCCTTCATAGTGGCCGGTGGCAATGACACGCTCGATCGGGAACCCCAGGGTGCGCAGGTTGCGCAGGCGCGCGGCCTCGAACTCGGCGTCCAGCGCCGTCACGCAGACCAGTTCGAAACCGGCATCGTGCAAGCGATTGCAGGCCTGCACGGCACCCGCGATGGCCGGCAGCGAGGTCCAGAACGGCTCGTCGAACTGGGCCCGCAGGCGCAAGCGCTGGTCGCCGTCCAGGCGCTCGACCCGCCAGCGGTCGATGGGCCAGTAGGCCTGCGGGTCGCGCTCGGCCGGGTAGGTGCCGAAGGCGCGCTCCCAGGCGCGGGCATAACCCAGGTGCAGATCAACGAGCACGCCGTCGGCGTCCAGGGCAAGGATGGGGCGAGGCATGGGTGAACTGTAGCGGGCGCGCGCCGGAGCTGGCGCGCGACGCGCCCTTCGGCGATCCTTCAGGCGGCATGTTCTGCGCTCAACCAGCGCGAGCCGGGGCTGGCTCGCGGGGCGATCCGGGGGGCGGACAGCCATCGCTTCTTGACTGCCGACGCCCCGGACGCAATAGTCGGCAGTGGGCCGCTCGCGCCCCGGCCGCAAACAACATGAACCGTTCCAGGCCCGGTGCGCAACTCAGGGCAGCAACAAGTGCTGCGGGGGACGCAATGAAGCAGACGATTCTTATCACTGGCCTGTGTGTGGGCATGCTGCTCGGATGCGCGAACGTCCAGGTGGTTGAATACCAGCGCCCGCAGGCTCCTGCGAAGGCGTCATGGTCCCAGGCGGCCGGCACCACCGTGTCGGCGACGGAGACGATCTCTCCCCAGTGGTGGACCGAGTTTCGCGACCCCGCGCTGGACGCGCTGGTGGCGCGGGCCATTGCCGGCAACTTCGACTTGAAGATCCTGGCCGGGCGCATCGAGGTGGCCGCGGCCCAGATCGACGAGGTGCGTGCCGGCGCCCTGCCGTCGGCCGACCTCGGCATCGGCTCCAACCTGCAAAAGACCACCGGCCAGAAGTTCAGCAAGCAGCTCAACCTTGGCACCCAGGTCAGTTGGGACATCGACATCTGGGGCAAGGTCAACAAGGGCGTGCAGGCACAGACCGCCGAATTCCG
>JAYSVE010000715.1:0-7756 GCA_043718725.1 Methylibium sp. | reverse complement strand
GCATGCTCTTCAAAGCGCCGCGCCAGCTCGAACAGCGGCGGTGCGTTCTTCAGCACCGTCTTGGCGGTGTCGCGTGCGGTCGCATAAAACTTGCCGCTCATCAAGCGCGCCAGGTATCGATTGAGCGCGCCGACCGGGGGCGAAATCGACATGTCGTTGTCGTTCAGCACCACCAGCATGTCGGTACTCGACACACCGGCGTTGTTCAAGGCCTCGAACGCCATGCCCGCGGTCATGGCGCCGTCGCCGATGATGGCCACGGCCTTGCGGTTTTCGCCTTTCAGCTTGGACGCCACCGCCATGCCGTGCGCCGCCGAAATGGACGTCGACGAGTGCGCCGTGCCGAAGGTGTCGTACTCGCTTTCCTCACGCCTGGGAAACCCCGAGATACCACCCAATTGGCGCAGCGTGCCCATGCGGTCGCGCCGGCCGGTCAGAATCTTGTGCGGGTAGGTCTGGTGGCCCACGTCCCAGACCAGCCGGTCGTGCGGCGTGTTGAAGACATGGTGCAAGGCCACCGTCAATTCCACCGTGCCCAGGTTGGAGCCGAGGTGCCCGCCGGTCTGCGAAATGCTGTGCAGCAGGAAATCACGCAGCTCGGTGGCGAGTTGCTGGAGTTGACCACGCGACAAACGGCGAATGTCCGCCGGGCAGTTGATGGTTTGAAGCAAGCTGTGTTTCATGAGCATTTCAGTGCCCCCGGCCCGCCCGCGCGCCAGGGGAAAGCCCATACCGGGCCATCGGTGCGGCTTGCGACGCGTGCGTTTGGGTTTGTTCCATCAGGCTAGCTGTCTCGTTCGACGATCTTGTCGGCCAACAGGCTGAGCCAGGCGGCGCCGGTCAAGCCGCTGCGCGCCAGCGCCGCCTGGGCCTTGTCGCGCAATTCGTCGGCGTGCCGGCGTGCGGCGTCCAGGCCAAGAATGCTGACGTAGGTCGGCTTGTTGTGAAAGTGGTCCTTGCCCGCGGTCTTGCCCAGGACCTCGGAAGCCTGCGTGACGTCGAGAATGTCGTCAACGACCTGAAACGCCAGGCCCAGCGCATCGCCAAAGTCGCTCAAGGCGTCCCAGGACGGGCGGTCGATCGGCCCGCAGGCCGCGCCCATCAACACACTGGCCTGAAGCAGGGCACCGGTCTTGCGGTGGTGCATATCACGCAGGGCGTGCTCGTCCAGCGGGCGGCCAATGCTGGCCAGGTCGATCGCCTGACCGCCCGCCATGCCGACATGGCCGGCGGCGCGCGCCAACAGCGCGCAAAGCCGCGCCTGCAGGGCGGGCGGTACCGCCGCGGGCTCGCCCGTCGGGGAATCAAAAGCCTGGGGTGTGAGCACCTCGAAGGCCAGGGCCTGCATCGCATCGCCGGCGAGCATGGCCTGCGCTTCGCCAAACTGCACATGCACGGTCGGCTTGCCGCGCCTGAGCACGTCGTTGTCCATGCACGGCATGTCGTCATGGACCAGCGAATAGGCGTGGATCAGCTCCACCGCGCAGGCCGACCGCATGGCGGCCTCGCGCAGCCCGCCGACCGCCTCGCACGCGGCCAGCACCAACAACGGACGCAGCCGCTTGCCGCCGTCGAGCACGCCGTAGCGCATGGCAAGCCCCAGACCGGCAGGCGCGCTGCTCGGGACCCAGGCATCGAGCGCGGCTTCGACAGCTTCAAGCTCACGGCGTGACCAGTTGTCGAATTCGAATGAATTCATGGGTGGTTCCAAGCCTTGAGCTGCCCATCCTCAAGGACCTTGACCTGCTGCTCGACCGCCTCGAGGCGGGTTCGGCAAAAGCTCAGCAATTCGGCACCGCGCCGATAGCTTTCAAGCAGGTGGTCCAACGGCAAATGGCCACTCTCCATCGACGCGATCAGCCTTTCAAGCTCGGCGAGCGCGTCTTCATAGCTCGCCGTCACGGCGGGCGTTGGGGAAGTTGAAGAGGTCTTTGCCATTCCGGAACATGAAACGCGGATTGTAGTCAGGCCCAAACGGCCCGGCGGGGCGAAACCGGGCAAGTCAACGATGCAAGACGGCGGGTGTGCATAAATGCCGCTCCGGATCATTCACAAAAGGACCGGCAGGTACAATCCGCAGCCCTTTGCGATGGCGACGAACCTCAGGTGCCCACCCCGACCATCCGATGGCGGTTTGACACTGGTTTTTGGAGACCCTGGAAATCATGTCCGACTTGAGCATCACGCTCGACGCCCTTGAGCGAAGCCGCTCGCAACTTCCGGTTTCAAGCTATTTCGACGAAGCCCTTTTCCGTCGTGAGCAGGAGCTTGTGCTGCGCCGGGGTCCGCGCTACCTGGGCCACCAGCTTTGCGTCCCGGAACTGGACGACTTCCACGCCCTGGCCCAGGAGGGCGAAGGCCGCGCATTGGTGCGCACGCCGCGTGGCGTGGAACTCATCTCCAATGTCTGCCGGCACCGGCAGGCGGTCATGCTGCGCGGGCGCGGCAACACCCGCGGCAACATCGTCTGCCCGCTGCACCGCTGGACCTACGACCTGGCCGGCCGCCTGATCGGCGCACCGCACTTTTCGGACGATCCGTGCCTGAACCTCAACAACTACGCGCTGCAGTCCTGGAACGGCCTGCTCTTCGAAGCGCCCGCCGTCGCCGGCGCGCGCAACATCGCCGACGATCTGGCGGCGCTCGGCCCCACCGCTGAACTCGACTTCAGCGGCTATGTGTTCGACCGTGTCCACATGCACGAGTGCAACTACAACTGGAAGACCTTCATCGAGGTCTACCTGGAGGACTACCACGTGGGCCCGTTCCACCCGGGACTGGGCAACTTCGTCACCTGCGAAGACCTGCGCTGGGAAATGGGCGACCACTACTCCGTGCAAACGGTGGGGATCGCCACGCCCGGCGGCAAGGCCTTGGGCCGGCCCGGGTCGGACGTCTACAAGAAGTGGCACGAGGTGGTGTTGAACTATCGCGACGGCCAGGCGCCCAAGCAAGGCGCGATCTGGCTGACCTGCTACCCGAACGTCATGGTCGAGTGGTACCCGCATGTGCTGGTCGTGTCCACGCTCTATCCGCAGGGGCCGCAAAAGACGCTCAACATGGTGGAGTTCTTCTACCCGGAGGAGATCGTCGCCTTCGAGCGCGAGTTCGTCCAGGCCCAGCAAGCGGCGTACATGGAGACCTGCGTCGAAGACGATGAAATCGCCCTGCGCATGGATGCCGGGCGCCGCGCCTTGGCTGCGCGCGGCGACGATGAATACGGCCCCTACCAAAGCCCCATGGAAGACGGCATGCAGCAGTTCCATGAGTGGTACCACAAGGCCATGGGCCGGCGCGACTGACCCCGCCGCCGTCGCGCCTGGCTTCAAGACGCCTCCCCTCGTCCCCTCCCTCCCATCGTCCCAACGTCGCACGTTCCAAGCCATGTCTGCCGCCTGGCTGATGGTCCTCGCGACGTTCCTGTTTGCCACGATGGGGGTGTGTGTCAAGCTCGCGTCCGAACAGTACAGCGCCGGTGAGATCGTGTTCTACCGCAGCCTCACCGGCGCGCTGTTGATGCTGGTGTTGTCCCGCCGGCAAGGCGTGCGCCTCGGCACAGCGGTTGCGGCCATGCATTTTTGGCGCAGCCTAAGTGGCGTGGTCGCGCTGATGCTGTGGTTCTACGCCATCGGCGCGCTGCCGCTGGCCACCGCGATGACCTTGAACTACATGTCCTCGGTGTGGATGGCGCTGTTCTTGCTCGGCGGCGCGGCCATGATGGGCAGCGGCCGCATTGACGGCCGGCTGGTCGCCACCGTGCTGCTCGGCTTTTGCGGCGTGGCCCTGATCCTGCGTCCCACGGTCGAGCAGGAGCAGCTCTGGCACGGCTTGATGGGCTTGCTGTCGGGCATGATCTCCGCCACCGCCTATTTGCAGGTCAACGCCCTGGCGCGGGCCGGCGAACCGGACGCCCGGATCGTCTTCTACTTTTCAATCGGTGGCATCGCGGCCGGCTTGTTGACGATGCTGTGGACCGGCATGCACGCGCACACGCCCATCGGCGCGGCCCTGCTGCTGGCCATCGGCCTGTTGGCGACGGTTGCGCAAGTGCTGATGACGCGGGCCTACCGCACCGGCCGACTGCTCGTCAACGCCAGCCTGCAATACCTCGGGATCGCCTATTCTTTCGCCTACGGCGTGCTGTTGTTCGATGACCGGATCACCTGGATGGCCTCGGCCGGCATGCTGCTGATCATGGCCGCCGGCCTGGCGGCCACGCAGTTGCGCAGCACATCGCCGGCCTCCGCCGCGGTCAAGACTCCCACCGAAGCATGAACATGGCCCGCACCACGTTGATCTCCGCCACTGAGCTGACCGCCCTGCGCGATGCCGGCGGCCCGCTGGTGATCGTCGACACCCGCTTCGACCTGGCCGACGTCGGCGCGGGCCAACAGGGTTGGCGTGTTGCCCACCTGCCCGGTTCGCACTACCTGCACCTGGACGAGCACCTGTGCGGCCCGAAGTCAGGGCGCAATGGCCGGCACCCGCTGCCGCGGCGGGCCGATTTCGCCCGCACCCTGGGCCGGCTGGGCATCGCCCCACAGACGCAGGTCGTGGCACTCGACGCGCAAGGCGGCATCTATGCGGCCCGACTGTGGTGGATGTTGCGCTGGATGGGCCATGCCGCCGTGGCCGTGCTCGATGGCGGCATCCAGGCGTGGACGCAGGCCGGCGGTGGGCTCGACAACGCTGACCCCGCCACGCCCGAAGCGCCGCCCTACCCCGCGCGTGCCGGCCTGGCGCCCAGCATCGATGCCAACGCGTTGCGCGGCCGGCTGGGCAGCGTCCGCTTGATCGATGCCCGCGCGCCGGAACGCTTTCGTGGCGACGTCGAACCGCTGGATGCGGCCGCCGGTCACATTCCCGGCGCCTCGAATCGCTTCTTCAAGGACAACCTGGACGCGCAGGGGCGTTTCAAACCTGCCGCCGGCTTGCGTGATGAATTCGCCGGCCTGCTGGGCGGCCAGGCCGCGACCGAGGTCGTGCATCAGTGCGGCTCCGGAGTGACGGCCTGCCACAACCTGCTGGCCATGGAACACGCGGGCCTGACCGGCTCGCTGCTGTACCCCGGCTCGTGGAGCGAATGGTCATCCGACCCGACCCGGCCCATCGCCATCGGCTGATGGGCGTGGCCCCCCGGGCAGGTCGACCGACTCGCACCGCGCGCCGGGCTTGATCGCCGACAAGCCGGCTGCGAGTCGCACAATCAACACTCGCTTGGCAACCGGGCCCCAGCGGCCCCTCACCTCCAGGAGATGAACATGTTCCAACGCATTCTCGTCCCGACCGACGGCTCCGACATCACCGCCAAGGCCGTGGCCACGGCCGTTTCACTGGCCAAGGCGGTGGGCGCCAAGGTCTACACCATCAGCGTCAAGGAGCCGTTTCCGTACAGCGCCATCTCCGAGATGCAACCGACGCCACCGCAGGAATTCTTCGACGCCCAGGATCGCATTGCCAGCAGCCGCGTGAAAGCGGTGGTCGACACCTGCAAGGCGGCCGGCATTGCCTGCGAAGCCCACACCGTCGAGGCCCTGCATCCTTGGGAAGCCATCATCGACCACGCCAGGCAGCAGTCCTGCGACCTGTTGGTGATGGCCTCGCATGGCCGCCGCGGCGTCGCCGCGCTGCTGCTGGGCAGCGAGACGCAGAAGGTGTTGACCCACTCCCAGGTTCCGGTGCTGATCGTGCGCTGAGGCCGTCCCGCGCTGCACCGCCGTTTCAATGCGGGTGCAGCGCGCTGGTGGCGGCCACCACCAGCGCCAGGCCACCGGCGAGCCAGGCCAGTTGCGCGGCCGTGTCCCGGATCGACAGGCGATGCTGGAGTTGCGGGATCAGGTCGGCCACCGCCACGTAGATGAAACTGCTCGACGCCACCACCAGCAGGTACGGGAACAGCGCCTCCCAGGGGCCGACGACGAAGTAGCCCACCACGCCACCGACCACCGCGGCCAGCCCCGACGCGGCGTTGTAGAGCAAGGCCTTGCGGCGCGACAGGCCGGCGTTGAGCAGCACGATGAAGTCGCCCACCTCCTGCGGAATTTCGTGGGCGATGATGGCCAGCGAGGTCACCACCCCGAGTTGCACGTCGGTCAAAAACGCCGCGGCGATGATGATGCCGTCGCAGAAGTTGTGGATGCTGTCGCCCATCAACACCGCCCAGCCACCGCGCCCGGCCTGTTGCGCGTCGAAGCCATGGTGGTGGTGGTGGTCGTCGCCTTCGTGGTGGTGCTGGTGGCGGTACAGCTCGGCCTTTTCCAGCAAAAAGAAGAACATCAGGCCGGCCAGCAGCGTCGCGAACAGGCTTTGCGGGCTGGCCTTGCTTTCAAAGGCTTCGGGCAGCACGTTCAACAGCGCCGTGCCCAGCAGCACACCGGCCGACAGGCTGACCAGGTGGCGCACGACGCGGCTCAGCACCGTGACCGTCAGGCTGGCGGCGATCACCACCGACAGGACGCCACCGGCAATGGTGGCGATCAAGATGTAGAGAAAAGTCATGCGCAGGCAGTCGACATGCAGGTCGGCAACTGCCCGGCCCGCCCGTGGGTCTTGAACAAACGTCAGGCGACGCCGTTCGCCTTGAGCCAGGCCTGGCAGCGTTTCCAGCCATCGTCGGCGGCTGACCCGCGGTAGCTGGGCCGGTAGTCGGCGTGAAACGCATGCGGCGTGTCCGGGTAGACCACGAACTCCGACCTCTTGGCCGCGCCGCTGCCGCCGGCCAACGCGGCCTTCATCTTGTCGATGCTGTCTTGCGGAATTCCGCTGTCGGCACCCCCGTACAAGCCCAACACCGGGCCGTTGAGCTGGGCCGCCACGTCCACCGGGTGCTTGGGGCTCAGCTCGCTGGGCGCGCCCACCAGGCGGCCGTACCAGGCCACGCCGGCCTTCACGGCCGGGTTGTGCGCGTTGTAAAGCCAGGTGATCCGCCCGCCCCAGCAAAAGCCGGTGATGCCCAGCTTGGCGGTGTCGCCGCCATTGGCCTGGGCCCAGGCGACGCAGGCGTCGAGGTCGCTCATCACCTGCTTGTCCGGCACCTTGCTGATCACCTCGCTGATCAGCTTGGCGATCTCGCCAAACGACTGCGCATCACCCTGGCGCACAAACAGCTCCGGCGCGATGGCCAGGTAGCCGGCCTTGGCAAAACGCCGCGCCACATCGGCAATGTACTCGTGCACGCCAAAGACTTCCGACACCACCAGCACCACCGGCAGGCCCGTCTTGCCGGCGGGCTGGGCGCGGTACACCGGCATCTTGAAGTCGCCCACCATCACGGTCACTTCGCCGGCGGTCAAGCCCGCGGTGTCGGTTTTGACGGTCTGTGCCGTTACCGGAAGCACCGCCGCGGCAAAGCCGCTGCCGACCGCGGTTCTGACGAAGTCGCGCCGGCTGAAATCGCGCGTCGGTGTGAGGCTGTCAAGATCGTTGCGCAGCATGAATCGTTCTCCAGGGGTTGATGAGCAAGCGGCAGGCTGGTGACGGGCCGCCCCGGGCCAGACGACGCCCCATGGGGGCAGGAGTGTAGCGACTGGGGCGCCATCGAAGGATGGCTGCGCACAATTTGCGCCGACAATGAAAGCATGGACTGGACACAAACCCGCCCGGCAGACCTCGATTCGCGTTGGCCGGGCCAGTTGGCCGGCATCGACATGGGCTCGAACAGCTTTCGGCTTGAGATCGGCCAGATCATTCAAGGCCGCTATCGACGGGTCGACTACCTCAAGGAAACGGTGCGTCTGGGTGCCGGGCTCGACGCCGA
>JAYSVE010000714.1:0-7802 GCA_043718725.1 Methylibium sp. | reverse complement strand
GGCCAAGACCTGACATGATGCCGGCGCAGGCCATGCCATGGCCGACGAACTGGTCGCGCGGGTTGCTGTCGTAATTCATGTGTTCGCCCAGCAGGCGGATCCCGGGCGTGACGCCGTCTGCGCTCAGGTTGACGGTATCGAGCCCGGCGCGCAGGCGTCCGGCCAGCTCGGGATGGTCGGGGGCGATGCCGCTGTCGACCAGGCCAAGCAGCACCGCGCGGTCGCCCGGTTCATGCGCCAGCGCTTCGGGCGCGCGCACCATCAGGTGCGGCGCCCAGTGCGCCTCGACCGGGCCGCCGGTGCGCGAGGCCGCCAGTTCGCACGGGCTGACGCACACATAGTTGGGGCTGGCCGCGCTGACGCGCGAGAGCTGCTGCAGCTCCTGCACCAGGTGCCCGATGTCTGTGCCGGGCGCCACTTCCACCAGGAAGGTGCGGGCCACGCCGCAGGTTTGCTCAAGCGCGTCGAAGCGCGCATGGCGCTGCCCGCGCACATGCATCGACGCGCGTGCGCTGTGCACGCGGGCGATGCGCACGGCGCCGGCGAAACGGCTGACGATGCGGTCGAGCGGGCCGCCATCAAGGCCGGTGGCGGCGCGCGCATAACCGCCGCGCACGTCGAACAGCGCTGGCACGCTGTCGGGCGCTTCGCCCAGCTGCAAGGTCACCAGGAAGCTGGTGGGCAGGCAGTAGGTGCGATCGCCCGGCGCGGCCCAGGGCATCGCCAGTTTGCGGATCGTCATTCGGTGCCTCCGATTTCTTGCGGCGGCGCCGGCGGCGGCGGCGGGGCGAACGGCGACAGGTCGAAGGCCAGGCTGGTGGCCAGTCCCTCGCCATGGCTCACGCTCAGTTCACCGGCCCACTGGTGCGCTTGCGGCGCCAGCAGCAGTTCGCGCGCGCTGGCCTTGATCACGGCCACCGGCTTGTTCCCCATCATCACGCGCGGCGTGCCCTTGCCGCCGGCGCCCAACAGGTTGTGGCCGCGCACGCGCAGGAACTGGTGGGTGTCGCCGCTGTCGGGGGTGACCGGGGTGACGTGTTCCAGCGCCGGGGCCGAGGCCCGCTCCAGCGCCTGGCGCAGGCGGTCCACCGGCAGACCGGTCACGCGTCCGATGGCGCCCACGCCGCCCTTGCTGTTCATCTCTTGCAGCTTGTCGACCGTGCGCACGCCGATCCATTCGAGCTGGCGCCGGTTTTCCTCGGTCAGGCTGTCGTCTTTCAGGTCGTCGATCTGGCGGTCTTCGGGATTGTCGGCCAGCGCGGTGGCGTTTTCTTCGATCATCGGGCGCGTGATGGCGGTGAATACCAGGTGGAACATGCTGGCCTGGGTATCGGCCGCCCCGGCCGGGCGGATGCGGATCTCGTTGCGCGCAAATTCAACGTGCGCGCGCAGGTCCAGCGTGATGTCCTTGATCGCGAAGGTGAGCGGCAGGTTCAGGTTGCGCGCCTTCATGGCCATGGCCGCCTGCGCCTTGTCCAACTGGCTTTGCACCGCCTGGATGAAGTGCTCCAGCGGCAAGGTGGCATTTTGCTCGCTCACGTGGCCTCGCCTTCTTCATACAGCACGGTCAGGCGCGACGGCGCGGCGTCGAAGGCGGTGCGGTAGATAAAGCGCGGCAGGTCGGCCAGGAATACCTGCTCGCCGTCCTGCTGTTCCATTGATATTTCGAGCGGCAAGGTCAGCTCGATGGAGGTGGCGCGCAGCCCTGGCGCGCCCTGCATGCCCAGGCCATCGACAACGTCGATCAGCGTGGCCGAGAGCGGGCGGCGGCTGTTCATGGTTTTTCGCCTGGGGCTGCGGGCGGCAGCGCCACCACGTTGGCGGCCGGCGCCGGCGAGGGTACCGCGCGCGGCGGCGTGGGCAGCTTGCGCGAATGGCGTTCGAGCAGGGTGCGCTGGGCGTCGTCCAAGAAGCGGTCGAGCGGCAGCGTCTCGCTGGCGAAATTGATCTTTACTTCGCCGAACAGTTCGGCCTTTAACTCGCTGTCGGACTGCACATTGACGCCCACCGTCGACACCTTGGTCGACGCGGCCGGGGCGCTGCCGCGCGCGCCCCATTGCTCGGCGCCGGTCCCCGGGTCGCTGCCGGTGGCAAACTGCACGTTTGCATGGTCGGCCGCCGCGGCCCTGAAGCGCAGGCGCGCGCCGATCGTGCCGTCCTTGATGACGATCCGGTTCATGCCCAGCAAGACCATCGTCGACAGCGTCTGCAGGCGCGACTTGGCGACCCGCTCGCGCGCGGCGGGCAGCACGTCCTGCTCGAGCAATTCGGCTGACAGTTCGGCGCCGTCGTGGCCGTAGTCGGCCAGCCAGGAGGGCGCTTCGGCGTCTTCGCCGCGCGGCACCGGCGCCAGCGTGTACTCGCCGTCGTGCCCGACCAGGATCACGTCGCGCGGGTGCTGTTCAACCAGGTAGTCGCGCGCCTGGTTGGCGGTCACGTTCTCCTGGGTGAACTGCTCGAGCGGCTTGGACACGGCGGCGACCAGGTCGGCGAAGCTTTTCATCTGGCGGATCGACGAATCGACCATGGCGTCGAAGGTGCCGTGCACCAGCGACGACACGAAGGCGGGAAAATCCAGTTCGTCCGACAATGCCCCGGCGCGCCGGCCCAGCGCGTCCGTCGCGCTTTCCTTCTTTGGCTTCGCACCCGCTTCGCCGCCGTCGCCGAACGGTTCGTCCGGTTCCTGCGGCGGCGCGGGCGCGGCGATCTCACGGCCGAAGGCATCGCGCGCCAGCGAATACGACGCGGGGGGCGGGGGCAGCGGGCGGTGCGAGTTTGACTGGCTCATGATGCGTGGCCTTCCCGGTTATGCCGCTACCCTCGGCTGGTTGGCTTGCCATTCGCTGTCGCGCACGAACTTGCCGTTGCCGTAGAACTTGATGGTGGTGACGGCCACTTGCGTGCCCTCGCTGGCATGGGTAAAGGCGTAGCGGATGGTCGCTTGCAGCACTGCGGTGCTCGGCGTGCCCTCCAGTTCCTCGATGGTGGCCGTCACCGCCAAATTGCGTCCGCCCGCGCTGGCGCTGCGAACCGGTGTGATGCGAATCCCGCCGACCGCCCCTGCGGCGTCGTAATCCCAGGTCACGTCGAGCGCGGCGTGGGTGCGGCCTCCGCTGGCTTCGTCCAGGTACGGCCAGTCGGCCAGGCTGATCGCTTCGCCGGGAATGCGGGTGCCGGCCGCCACCTGGCTCGATGCTGTCTTCATGTCGGGGTGCTGCGCCAGGTTCCACGTGACTCCGGCGTTCGAGCCGATAACGTTGCCTGCCGCTTCCGGTGCGCCGGCGTCGAGTCCGAGCACGCTGGACTGGAGCCACTGGCTGCTTTCCTCGTGGGTGCCGTTGCCGAACAGGTGGACGTCGGTGACGCCGATTACGTCGGCCCCAATGCTGCGGCTGAAGCGGTAGTGGAAACGCACCCGCAGCGCGGCGCACTGGCCCGGCTCGTACAGCACGTTGTCGTCCATGACCTGGGCCCGCACATGCAGGCTCCAGCCCACCGCATCGTTGGTACCGATGTTACCGATGCGGATATTGCCCAGCGAGCGGCCGTTGAACTGCCAGTCGATCGAGAACCAGGCGCTGATGTCGTCGACCACGCCGCCGGACACCGGCCAGCGGTTCAGGCGGATGGTGTTGGCGTCGCGGAAGGCGAGCGCCGGGGTTGGCGGCGTATCGTTGGGATACTTGATGTGCGCGAACTGGTCCAGCTCCCACGTGACGTCGCCCACGTTGTCGCGCACCGATTCGGCGACGAAGCCGCCGATGGCCACGGCGGCCGAGTCCATCGCGTGCACGGCCGGCTTGTTTGCGCCCAGGGCGAAGGTCGACGACTGCAGCCACTGGCTGCTTTGCTCGAAGGTGCCGTTGCCGTACAGGTGGATATCGGTCGAGGCCAGCACGTCCGATCCCAGGCTGCGGGTAAAGCGGTAGTGAAGGCGCACCCGCAGCGCGGCGCACTGGCCCGGGTTGTAGAGGATATTGTCGTCCATGATCTGGGCCCGCACCGACAAGCCCCAGCCGGCCGAATCATTGGTGCCGATGTTACTGATGCGGATGTTCCCCAGCGAGCGGCCGTTGAATTGCCAGTCGATCGAGAACCAGGCGCTGATGTCGTCCAGGACGCCGCCCGATACCGGCCAGGTGTCCAGCCGGATCGTCGGCGCGTCGCGGAACGGCACGGCCGGCGTTGGCGCCGTGTCGTTCGGGTGCTTGATGTGGGCGAACTGATCCAGGTCCCAGGTGACGTCGCCCTGGCTGTCGCGGATCGACGACAAAATGAAGCCGCCGATCGCAATCGCCGCGCCGACACCACCGTCCATCGCCCGCGCGAGCGGCGGCGGCGGGGCCGGCATCTGCACCGGTTCGGCCGCATCGTTGCGCTGGTCGGACAAGGCAAAGGCCGACGACTGCAGCCATTGGCCGCTTTGCTCGTAAGTGCCGTTGCCGTACAGGTGGACGTCGGTCGAGGCCAGCACGTCGGATCCGATACCGCGCGTGAAGCGGTAGTGCAGGCGCACGCGCAGCGCGGCGCACTGGCCGGGGTTGTACAGGATATTGTCGTCCATGATCTGGGCCCGCACCGACAGGCCCCAGCCGACCGAGTCGTTGGTGCCGATATTGCTGATGCGGATATTGCCCAGCGAGCGGCCGTTGAATTGCCAGTCGATCGAGAACCAGGCGCTGATATCGTCCAGCACGCCGCCCGACACCGGCCAGGTGTCGAGCCGGATCGTGGGCGCATCGCGGAACGGCACTGGCGGCGTAGGCGCGATGTCGTTCGGGTGCTTGATGTGGGCGAACTGGTCGAGGTCCCAGGTGACGTCGCCCTGGCTGTCGCGGATCGATTCGGCCACGAAGCCGCCGATGGCAATGGCAACACTGGCCCCGCCATCCATGGCGCGTGCCCGCACCGGAGGCGGCGCAGGCATCTGCACCGTCTGGGTCGAGCGCTGCTCGGCCAGCGCAAAGGTCGACGATTGCAGCCACTGGCTGCTTTGTTCAAAAGTGCCGTTGCCGTACAGGTGGATGTCGGTCGAGGCCAGCACGTCGGAACCCAGGCTGCGCGTAAAGCGGTAGTGCAGGCGCACGCGTAGCGCGGCGCACTGGCCCGGGTTGTACAAAATATTGTCGTCCATGATCTGGGCCCGTACCGACAGGCCCCAGCCGGCCGAGTCGTTGGTGCCGATATTGCTGATGCGGATATTGCCCAGCGAGCGGCCGTTGAACTGCCAGTCGATCGAGAACCAGGCGCTGATGTCGTCCAGCACGCCGCCCGACACCGGCCAGGTGTCGAGCCGGATCGTGGGCGCGTCGCGGAACGGCACCGCGGGCGTTGGCGCCGTGTCGTTGGGGTGCTTGATATGGGCGAACTGGTCGAGGTCCCAGGTGACGTCGCCCTGACTATCGCGGATCGACGACAAAATGAAGCCGCCGATCGCAATCGCCGCGCCGACGCCGCCGTCCATTGCCCTTGAGCGCGCCGCGGGCGGGGCCGGCATGCGCACCTGACTGGCCGACATGCCTTGCGCCTGCGGCGTTGCCGCGGCCGGTGCGGCGGCCGGCATTGGCCCAAAGCCGTCGTCGTACGGGGCCGGGCCATTGCCGGCGGGCGCGGCGCCGTTGGCGCCATTGGCCGGTGCGCTCGACACCATGCCTGGCGTGGCGGCGTCGCCGGCCCATTCCAGCGCAGCCAGTCCGGCGCCGTTGTAGCCGGATGCGCGCTGCTGCCGGCTGGGCAGCACGCGCACGCGCGTCAAGCTGCGTGCCGACAGGCCGCGCAGCGAAATGTAAGGGCTGTCCTTGCCGGGCCGGACATCGACCCGCAGCGGCGCGTTGTCGCTGCTCGAGGCCAGCCCGAAGTACAGCTTTTCCTGGCCCACGAAACGGGCCAGCACTTCGGGCGGCACGATGTACATGTTTTCGCCGCGCGCCAGCGGCAAGCCGCCGGTGGCGCGGTTGCAGTAGAAGTTCGACTGGGTTCGGCGGTCCTTGTTGGACGGCTCGAACAGGGCCGGATCCGAGGCCAGCGCAAGCTCGCTGCGGCCGGCCGCCGCTTCGTTGCGGATGCTAAAGCCCAGCATGGGAAAACGGTCGGATACTTCAAGCCGGGTGGGGCGCAGAGTCGCTGGCATAGGGTTCACCTTTTCGCTTTGAACGGGGTAGTCGAGGATGGAACTGGGGCGGCGGCGTGGCCCGCAAGGGCCTGCGCGCGGGATTGAAAATTGGGCAGTGCAGCGTAGATGGCGTCCAGCGGATCGCTCTCGGGCAGCAGGTCGGCGACGGCGCCGTGCTGGCTCTCGAACTCCAGCATTGCGCGGCTGAGCATCGCTACCAGCAGCTTGGCGTGGGTGGGTCCGAAGGCCATGCGGCTGTGCACCGACACCGCCTCCACCTCCGGCTGGTACTGGCCGAAGTCGAGCAGGAACTCGACGGCGTTGTGGCTTACCTCGAAGTAGTTTACGTAGCGCGCGAGCGGTGCCTTCTTGCGGCGTTGGGCGGTCTGGGTCGGCATGGCATATCCCTGGTGGCGTAACAGGGTACTGAGCAAATGTCGTGCCCATCGGGGCCGCTTGCCAAGTGCTTGATTTTTTGGGGGAGGGTACAGCGGCGGCAATCGACTGTGACAGCACGAGTGTCACATCGGGATGCTCAGGGTGTTACACCTGTGACAGCGTGCACGGCGGCCGAATCCATGCCTTCGGTGACATGGTACTTGGCCAGCTTGCGGTACAAGGTCATGCGCGAACAATGCAGCTCCTTGGCCGCCTCGGCCTTGTTCCACTGGTGGTGTTCGAGCACCGCGATCATGTGCGCCAGTTCGGTGCCCTGCGTACTACGGTATTGGCGGAACAGGGCCTGGAAGGCGGGCGCCAGGTGTTCCAGGTCGAGCATGCCGTCGGGCGGGTCGATGAACACCGATTCGACCAGGTTGCGTAGCTCGCGCACATTGCCCGGCCAGTCGTGCGCCTGCAGCGAGGCGCACAGGCCGGGCGCGATGGCCCCGACATGGCAGCCGTCGCGCCGGTTCAGTTCATCGATCACGTGCTGCACCAGGGGTACGATGTCGGCCGGGCGTTCGCGCAGCGGCGGCAGCGCCAGGCGCGCCACGTTGAGGCGGTAGAACAGGTCGGAGCGGAAGCGCTTGGCGGCTACCTCGTCCTCGAGCTGGCGGTTGGTGGCCGCGATGATGCGGATGTCAACCCGTTCGCTGCGCGTGCTGCCGACCGGCTGCACCTCGTGCGTCTCCAGCACCCGCAGCAGCTTGGCCTGCGCGAACAAGGACATCTCGCCGATCTCGTCGAGGAACAGGGTGCCGCCATCGGCATGAGCGATCTTGCCGCGTGCGTTCGCATGGGCGCCGGTAAACGCGCCTTTGACGTGGCCGAACAGTTCGGATTCGATCAGCGCGTCGGGCAGGGCGCCGCAATTGACGACGACGAAGTGGCCCGCGGCGCGCGCGCTGAGCGCATGTATCGCTTGCGCAACGCACTCCTTGCCGGTGCCGGTCTCGCCGGTGATCAGCACGGCGGCGGCCGACCTGGCCACTTTCGGCAAGTAGCCGCGCAGCGCTTCCATCGGCGCGCTGCCGCCCACCAGCGTGTTTCTCAAATTAAGCACGAACGCTCCCATAGCGCTGCGCGGCGGTGCGGCAGGCGTCGGTCTGGCGTGTTAAAAAAAGTCCCGCAAATCAAGTGCGGACAGGAGGCCCAGGCCCCGGAACAAGTGGCCTTCGGGATCGGGCAGCGCTTGATTGTGGAATCAGGAAAGTGATGTAATGACACGAGATATTGTCACGGATGATGG
>JAYSVE010000713.1:0-3317 GCA_043718725.1 Methylibium sp. | reverse complement strand
GCCACCGGCGGCGGCGCGCAAGCGCAGGCCGAGTTCGTCCACCGTGCCGGCCGACACCGCCAGGCGGTGCGGCAAGTGCGAGCGGCCGGCACTCGCCGCCAGGCAAATCGCCGCGGCGTCCGCATTCGAAACCTCGGGCCGCGCCAGCCGCTCGGCATGCCGCGCCGCGAGTTGATTCAATGCCGCCGAGCTGCGCGCCGACAAGGTGAGCAGCCAGGCCGGAGACGCCGAAATGGCAGGGGCGGCCGAAGCGGCCGCGTGCGGCGCCGCGGCCCCCGCCGACGGCGCTTCTTCAAGCACGATGTGCGCATTGGTGCCGCTGAAACCGAAGGCGCTGACACCCGCCAGCCGGCGGCCTTCGATCGGCAGCCAGGGCTCCACGCTGGTGGGCACGCGCACCGCAATGCGCTCCCATGGGATGTGCGGTGTGGGTTGGTGGAAGTGAACGTTCGGCGGGATCTGCCGGTGCTGCAATGCCAGCACCGTCTTGATGAGACCGGTGACGCCGGCCGCCGCTTCGAGGTGGCCGACATTGGACTTGACCGCACCCACGCGCAGCGGTACTTGTGTGTCGCGGCCTGTGCCGTAGACCGAGGCGATCGCTTCCATCTCGATCGGGTCGCCCAGCGGCGTGCCGGTGCCATGCGCTTCAACGTAGCCGACGCTGGCGGGCGCCACGCGCGCGTTGGCCAGAGCATCGCGCAGCACGCCGGCCTGCGCCAGCCCGTTGGGCACCGAGAAGCCGCTGCTGGTGCCGCCCTGGTTGACGGCCCAACCGCGCAACAGCGCGCGGATGCGGTCGCCATCGGCCAGCGCGTCGCTGAGCCGCTTGATCAGGATCACGCCGCAGCCTTCGGCACGCACGAAGCCGTCGGCGGCCGCATCGAAAGTCTTGCAATGGCCGTCGGGCGCCAACATGCCCCAGCGCGCCAGCGACAGCACCAGTTCCGGCGTGAGGATCATGTTCACGCCGCCGGCGATGGCCAGGCGCGACTCGCCGTCGCGCACGCTGCGGCAAGCCCGGTCGATCGCCACCAGCGACGACGAGCAGGCGGTGTCGATCGCCATCGCCGGCCCCTGCAGCCCGAGCGTGTAAGCAATCCGCCCAGCGGTGGCGTTGAGCGTGTTGCCCGAGACCACATAGGCGTCGAGTTCGGCACCGCTCAGGCGGCGGTACAGCAGGTTCAGATAATCGGTGGTGGTGGTGCCGACGAACACGCCGGTGCGGCTGCCCTTCAGGCCGAGCGGCGGGATGCCGGCGTCCTCCAGCGCCTCCCAGACCACTTCGAGGAACAGGCGCTGTTGCGGGTCCATCAACTGCGCTTCGCGGCCGGCGATGCCGAAGAACTCGGCATCGAAACCGTCCACGCGATCGAGCAAACCGGCGCGCCTCGGCACCGCGGGCGCGTCGCCTTCGGGCGTGAGCGCGGACGGATCCCAGCGGTCGGCGGGGAACGCACGGACGGCGTTTCCGCCACGGCACAGCAAGTCCCAGAACGAGACCAGGTCGGGCGCTCCGGGCAGCCGGCACGCCATGCCGACAATGGCCAGCGGCTCGCTGCGCGCGGCCTCGAGCGCGTCGAGCCGCTCGCGCATCTTGCGCAACGCGGCCAGCGCCTGACGTTCGAGGTCGGGGCCGGTGGCTGCTGTCATGGATGCGCCCCCTGCGCTGCCGGCGCGTCCGACCAGCCCTCCAGTTCGGCCATCAACAGGCTGCGCACCTGCGCGTCGGACAGTGCCTCCAGTTTGTCGGTGCCGGCCACGGGTGCAACAGGCTCGGCGGGCGCGACGATGCCGAGCAGGTGATCGCTCAGGTCCGCGACCGTCGGGTAGTTGAAGGTGATCGTTGCCGGCAGCTCCACGCCGACACGGCCCGCCAGGCGGCGCCGCAACTGCATCGCCATCAGCGAATCCAGACCCAACTCGAAGAAGCCCTTGGTTGCGTCGATCGCCTGCGGCCCCAGCAGGCCCAGCACGCGCGCCAGTTCTTCGCGCACGATGCCGGCCAGGTGATCGCGCCGCGCACGCGGCGACAGCGGGCCGAGCGTGGTGCGCAGGTCGGGCTGCGCCGCGTCCGCGGGTGGCTGGGCCGCCGTGTCGGCCGACACCTTGGCGACGATCGGCGGCGCCAGCGCATCAGCCACGAACTGTTCGAGAAACGGGCGCGACCCGTGGGCTTGATAAGCGGGCACCGCCACCGACCAGTCGATGTCGGCGACCATGCACTGCGGCACCCGGTCGTGCACCAGCCCGGCCAGCATGTCGAAGGCCTGCGCGTCGCTCATCGCACGAAAACCGAGTTGCTCGACGCCCTTGTGCGCGGCCGCGCCGAGCAAACGGATTTCGCTCCAGGCACCCCAGTCGACGCAGGTCGCTGGCAAGCCCAGCGCGGCGCGCTGCCAGGCCAGCGCGCCCAGGAACTGGTTGGCCGCGGCATACGCGGCCAGGCCTTTGGCGCCGAACACCGTGGTGCCGGACGAAAACAACACGAACAGGTCGAGCGGCGTGTCGCGCGTCAGCTCGTGCAAAACCCAGCTGCCTTGCACCTTGGCGCGCAGCGCCGCGGCAAGTTCGGCCGCGCTCAGCTGCGCGAGCGACTGGAACGCGATGACGGCGGCGGCGTGCACCACGCCGCGCACCGGCGTGCCGTCGTCGCGCAGGCGTTCGAACAGGCGGGCCATTGCGTCGCGATCGGCCACATCGGCGCGCTCCACGCTCACCTCGGTGCCTTGTGATCGCAGCGACTGGATGGCGTCTGTCGCCGCGGCATCGGGCACGCCCGAGCGCCCGAGCAAGACGATGTGGCGCGCGCCCTGCGCGGCAAGCCAGCGTGCGATCTTCGGGCCGAGCCCGCCGAGGCCACCTGTGACGACAAAGACCCCATTCGGATTCAGCGCAAGTGGCACGGCGCGCGGCCGGGGCTGGCGCGCCAAGCGTGCGACATGCCGGCCGGAGGTGCGCAGCGCGATTTGATCTTCGTCACCTGAAGTGCAAAGCTCGTCGAGCAGCGCCGCGACCGCCGCGTCGGCCGACGCATTCGGATCGAGGTCGATCAGCCCGCCCCAAGCCTGCGATGCTTCCAGCGCCAGTGAACGGCCGAGTCCCCACTGCAGGGCCTGCGAGGGTGCAATGCTGCGGTCGGCCGCGGCGACACGCTGCGCGCCGCGCGTGATCAGCCACAGCCGCGCGCCTTGATTGGCCGTCGACCCCGTGAGCCACTGCGCCCAGGCCAGCGCCGACGCCACGCCCGCGTTGACGGCTGCATCCAGTTCGGCGAGCCCGGTTGCATCGGCTGCGGGCGCGTCGAGCGCACCGCA
>JAYSVE010000712.1:0-3321 GCA_043718725.1 Methylibium sp. | reverse complement strand
GCGCGGGCGCCGGTTCTAGAGTCGCGCGGACATGAGCCTTCGAATCAGCACCGATGAGCCTGGCCGCCGCACACCCTGCCGCGCCGCCTGAGGTCGACCGGCTGTTGTTGCTGGACGACCCGCGCGAGAGCGCCGGTTTCACGCAAACCCTGGCAGCAGCCGACGGCGCCGCGCTGGCGCTCTCGAAGTTCGCGCTTTCCGGCCTTTATTGCGCGGGTTGCGCCGGCATCATCGAAGACGCGTTGCTGCGGGTCGACGGCGTGCTCGGCGCCACCGTCTCGGCCAGCGGCGCGCGCGCCGAGGTCACCTGGGACCCGTCGCGCACGCGCCCGTCGCGCCTGGTGGCGGCCGTGCGGCGCGCTGGCTATGACGCCGCGCCCGACCTGGCCGCGCCGGCGCGGGAGCTGCGCGAACGGGCCTGGCGGCGCTCACTCTGGCAACTGTTCGTCGCCGGCTTTTGCATGATGCAGGTGATGATGTACGCGGCGCCGGCCTACCTGGCCGAGCCCGGCGACATCGCCCCCGACCTGCTGCGCCTGCTGCAGTGGGCGAGTTGGCTGCTGAGCATTCCGGTGCTGCTGTTTTCCGCCACCGACCTGCTGCGCGGCGCCTGGCACAGCCTCGCGGCGCGGCGCCTGGGCATGGACGTGCCGGTGGCGTTGGGCATCGTCGTCACCTTCGTCGCCAGCACCGGCGCCACGTTCGAGCCCGGCGGCATCTTCGGCACCGAGGTGTACTTCGATTCGCTGACGATGTTCGTCTTCTTCCTGCTGGCCGGGCGGGCGCTGGAGTTGCGCGCGCGCCACCGCATCGCCACCGCGCTGGAGCGCACGCTGGCCGACCTGCCGGACAGCGTGACCCGTGTCGAAGCCGACGGCCGCCTCACGTGCGTGACGCGCCGCCAGTTGCGCCTGGGCGACAGGGTGCGGGTCAACGCCGGCCAGGTGTTCCCGGCCGACGGAGCGTTGACCGAAGGCCAGACACAGGCCGGCGAGGCCTGGCTCACCGGCGAGTCCAGCCCGGTGCGCAAAGGCCCGGGCGACAACGTCAGCGCCGGCGGCATCAACCTGTTGGCGCCGGTGGTGATGGTGGTCGAGCGGCTCGGTGCCGACACCCGCCATGACGCGCTCAAGGCGCTGGTGCGCAGCGCGTTGAGCACGCGGCCCGAAGCGCTGCGGCTGGCCGACCGTTGGGCCGGCGTGTTCCTCGCCGCCGTGCTGGTGCTGGCCGCGGGTGCCGCGGCGGTGTGGTCGGTGCTCGACCCGGGACGGGCGGTGTGGGTCGCGGTGTCGGTGCTGATCGTCACCTGCCCGTGCGCGCTGTCGCTGGCCACGCCGTCGGCACTGCTGTCGGCGGCCGGCGCGCTGGCGCGCCAGGGCATGCTGTTGCAGCGGCTGGGCGCGCTCGAAACGCTGGCCCGTGTCGACTGGCTGTTCGTCGACAAGACCGGCACCTTGACCGAAGACCGGTTGGACGTCGCCGCCGTACAACCCCAACCCGTCGCACAAGCGCTGGGCCTGGACGCGCCTCGGTTGTTGGGCCAGGCCGCCGGCCTGGCGGCGTACAGCAGCCACCCGCTGGCGCGCGCCGTCGTGGCTGCGGTGAGCGACTGCGCGCGTCAGGGCGACTGGCAACAAGTCGAAGAAGCGCCGGGTGCGGGCCTGCAGGCGCTGGCACCGGACGGTCGCCCCTTCCGGCTCGGCTCGTGGGCCTGGGTCCACAGCACCGGCAGCGGCAGCGGCACCGGGGCCGGCGACGCGCCGCCCGCCTCGGCCGCGCCGGAACTCTGGTTCGGCCCCCGCGGCGAAGCCTGGGCGCGGATCGAGCTGTGCGAGGCGCTGCGCCCGGATGCGGCGGCGACCCTCGCCCGGTTGCAACGCGCCGGCGTCCATGTGGCCCTGCTGTCGGGTGACCGGCGCGAGCGGGTCGCTGCGATGGCCGCTCGCCTGGGCCTGGGCGACGCGCGCGGCGGCGCCACGCCAGAGTCCAAGCTGCGCGCGCTGGCCGAGGCCAAAGCGGCCGGCCACTGCGTCGCCATGCTCGGCGACGGCCTGAACGACGCGCCGGTGCTGGCCGGCGCCGACGTGTCGTTTGCCTTCGCCCATGGCGCCGCACTGGCGCAAGGCCACGCCGACGTGGTGCTGCTGGGCACGCGGCTGGGCGCCGTCGCCGACGCCCACGCCCTGGCGCGCCGCACGCTGCGGGTGATCCGCCAGAACCTGGCCTGGGCGGCGGTCTACAACGCCACCTGCATTCCGCTCGCGCTGATCGGCTGGTTGCCGCCCTGGGCGGCGGGCCTGGGCATGGCCGGCAGTTCGCTGGTGGTGGTGCTCAATGCGCTGCGGCTGGCGCGGGTGCCGGCGCCAGGCCCACGGGCGCCCTGATCCGCATGGACATCCTGTACCTGCTGATCCCGCTGTCGGTGCTGCTGGTGCTGGTGTTGATGGGCGTGTTCGCATGGGCCTTGCACGGCCGCCAGTTCGACGACCTGGAGCGCGAGGGCGAGCGCATCCTGGGGCCGGGCGGCGCCGATCCCGCGCCGCCGCCTTGACGCCGATCAAGCCCGCGCTCCCGCGCGACTTTGAAAATCCGCTCACCTCATCGACGCAAAGGATCCCGCCCATGGCTTCGGCATCTGCGGCAGCAACGGGGACACAAGGCAAGGCGGTCTACAACGACAGCGTCGTGCGCAACTTCGCGCTCGCCTCGGTGCTGTGGGGCGTGGTCGGCATGCTGGTGGGCGTGTTCATCGCCGCCCAGCTCACCTGGCCCGAACTGAACTTCGGCATCCCCTGGCTCAGCTACGGGCGCCTGCGGCCGCTGCACACCAACGCGGTGATCTTCGCCTTTGGTGGCTGCGCGCTGTTTGCCACCAGCTACTACGTGGTGCAGCGGACCTGCCAGGTGCGGCTGTTCGGCGACAAGCTCGCGGCGTTCACGTTCTGGGGCTACCAAGGGGTGATCGTGCTGGCGGCGATTTCGCTGCCGATGGGCTTCACGCAGGGCAAGGAATACGCCGAGCTGGAATGGCCGATCGACATCTTGCTGGCGGTGGTGTGGGTCGCTTACGCGGTGGTGTTCTTCGGCACCATCGGCATCCGCAAGGTGCGCCACATCTATGTCGCCAACTGGTTCTTCGGTTCGTACATCCTGACCGTGGCGCTGCTGCACATTGTCAACAGCGCGGTCATTCCGGTGAGCCTGACCAAGAGCTACTCGGCCTACGCCGGCGTGCAGGACGCGATGGTGCAGTGGTGGTACGGCCACAACGCGGTGGGCTTCTTCCTGACGGCGGGCTTTCTGGGGATGATGTACTACTTC
>JAYSVE010000711.1:0-7853 GCA_043718725.1 Methylibium sp. | reverse complement strand
CGCGCTGCTCGACGGCGCTGGCGGTGCGCGAGCAACATGGCCGCGACGAGTCTCCGTTCGACGTGGCGCCGCCCGAAGTGGTGGTGTTTGCCGAAAGCACCGAGGACGTGGCCTTCGTCGTCAAGCTTGCCGACCGGCATGCCGTGCCCGTCATTCCGTTCGGCGTCGGCTCGTCGCTTGAAGGCCACCTGTTGGCGGTGCAGGGCGGCGTGAGCATCGACCTGGCGCGCATGAACCGGCTGGTGAGCATCAACCCCGAAGACCTGACCGTGACGGTGCAGGCCGGCGTCACGCGCAACCAGCTCAACCGCGAGATCAAGGACAAGGGGCTGTTCTTCCCGATCGACCCCGGCGCCGACGCTTCGCTGGGCGGCATGGCCGCCACCCGCGCCAGCGGCACCAACGCGGTCCGCTACGGCACGATGCGCGACAACGTGCTGGCGCTGACCGTGGTCACCGCGCAGGGGGAAGTCATTCGCACCGGCACGCGGGCACGCAAATCCAGCGCGGGCTACGACCTGACGCGGCTGTTCGTCGGCAGTGAAGGCACGCTGGGCGTGATGACCGAGATCACGCTCAAGCTGTACCCGCTGCCCGAGGCGGTGTCGGCGGCGGTGTGCCACTTCCCCGACGTCGGCGCGGCGGTCAACGCGACGATTCAAATCATCCAGATGGGCGTGCCCATCGCACGCTGCGAACTGCTCGATGTCCATGCGGTGCGGGCGGTGAACGCCCATAACAAGCTGACGCTGCGTGAGGAGCCGATGCTGCTGATGGAGTTCCACGGCAGCCCGGCGAGCGTTCAGGAGCAAGCCGCCACGGTGCAGGAGATCGCCACCGAACTCGGCGGCGAAGACTTTCAATGGGCCACCACGCCCGAAGAGCGCACGCGGCTGTGGACCGCGCGCCACCACGCCTACTTCGCGGGTCTGCAGATGAAGCCCGGTTGCCGCACGGTGACGACCGACACCTGCGTGCCGATCTCGCGCCTGGCCGAGTGCGTGACCCTGGCGTTGGCCGAAGCCGAAGCCGCCGGCATCGCTCACTACCTGGTGGGCCATGTGGGCGACGGCAACTTTCACATCGCCTATCTGATCGACCCGGCCATTGCAGCCGAGCGCGATACCGCCGAGCGACTGAACAACGCGTTGGTGCAGCGCGCCTTGGGCATGCAGGGCACCTGCACCGGGGAGCATGGCATCGGCCTGCACAAGCAGGGTTTCCTGGTCGACGAGGCCGGCGCCGGCGCGGTGGCGATGATGCGCACGCTCAAGCTGGCACTGGACCCGAAGAACATCATGAACCCGGGGAAGATCTTCGCGCTGTAGCCGGCGCGGGCGCTTGGCTCACAAGGAAATCCGGCTTCGCCACTTTCCTTGAGCGCCACGGGGGACAGACGGCCTTGGGGCGCTCAGAACTCTTCTTGCGCGGGCGCCGGCACCGACCAGCGCGTGCTCACGTCGCCGGCGGCGTCAACGCTTTCAAGGTGCACGCCGAAGCCCCACAGGCGCGCGACGTGCTTGAGCACCTCCTGGCCGCTGTCGTGCAGCGGGCGCGCATTGTGCTGGGTGTGGCGCAACATAAGCGAGCGGTCACCGCGCAGGTTCACGCCCCAGACCTGGATGTTTGGCTCACGGCTTCCCAGGTCGTACTGGCGGCTCAGGGACTCGCGCAATCGGCGGTAGCCGGCGTCGTCGTGAATGGCGGACACCTCGAGTTCCTTTTCCTTCTCGTCGTCGTTGATGGCGAACAGGCGCAATTCACGCATCAGGTGGGGCGACAGGAACTGGCCGATGAAACTCTCGTCCTTGAAGTTGCGCATCGCCTTGTCGAGGGTTTCCAGCCAGTCGCTGCCGGCCATCTCGGGGAACCACTGCCGGTCTTCGTCGGTGGGTTCTTCGCAGATGCGTTTGATGTCGGTGTACATCGCAAACCCAAGCGCGTAGGGGTTGATGCCGCTGTAGGCCTTGTGCCCCACCGGCGGCTGGTACACGACGTTGGTGTGGGCCTTGAGCCACTCGATCATCACACCGTCGCTCAACTGCCCGTCGTCGTACAGGGTGTTGAGCAGGTGATGGTGCCAAAACGTGGCCCAGCCTTCGTTCATGACCTGGGTCTGGCGCTGCGGATAAAAGTACTGCGCCACCTTACGCACAATGCGCACGATCTCGCGCTGCCAGGGTTCGAGCAGCGGCGCGTTCTTTTCGATGAAGTACAGCAGATTTTCCTGGGGTTCTTCAGGGAAACGTTTCGCGGCCGCTTCGTCGGCCTTGCCGGCCTTGCGCGGCAAGGTGCGCCACATGTCGTTGACCTGCAACTGCGCATGGGCGGCGTGGTCCTTGCGCGCGGCCAGTTCCTGGGCGAGCGTCTTGCGGTTGGGCCGGCGGTAGCGGTCGACACCATGGTTCATCAGGGCATGGCAACTGTCGAGCAACTGTTCGACGGCGTCCAGGCCATGGAGCTCCTCGCAATTCGTCACATAGTTGCGCGCGTACACCAGGTAGTCGATGATGGACGCCGCGTCGGTCCACATGCGAAACAGGTAGTTGCCCTTGAAGAAACTGTTGTGGCCGTAAGCGGCGTGGGCGATCACGAGGGCCTGCATGGCCATCGTGTTCTCTTCCATCAGATAGCTGATGCACGGGTTGGAGTTGATGACGATCTCGTACGCCAGGCCCATGTGACCGCGCTTGTAGTTCTTCTCGGTCGAGATGAACTCCTTGCCATAGCTCCAGTGCCGGTAGTTCACCGGCATGCCCACCGACGCGTAGGCGTCCATCATCTGTTCGGCGGTGATGATCTCGAGCTGGTTGGGGTAGGTGTCCAGCCCGAAGCGCTGCGCGGTGGCGCGGATCACGCTGTGGTACCGCTCGATCAGGTCGAACGACCAGTCGCTCGGCGCGGGCAAGGGCTGTGCTGCCCTGACGGGCTTCACCAGGTCGGCTGCGCGCATGGCGCGGCGGGTGGTCAGCTCGGTGAGTCTGGGCGCGGGCGGCGAGTTGGGCGTCTTGGACGTCACGGTGGCTGGGCTTTTCGCGGTGGTGGTGTGAGTCATGTCGCGGCGCCTTCCTTTTTGAACAACTCGCGGAACACCGGGTAAATTTGCGCGGGCTCGGTGACCTTGCGCATCGCAAACACCTTGGTCTGCTCCGCCAGTTGGGCGTATTCGTCCCATAGGTTTTGTTCTTCTTCGGCCACCTGCACATAGGCGAAGTAGCGGCACATCGGCAGGATCTTGTCGGCCAGCAATTCGCGGCAGCGGCCGCTGTCGTGGTGCCAGTTGTCGCCGTCGCTGGCCTGCGCGCCGTAGATGTTCCATTCGGCCGACGGGTAGCGCGCGCGGGCGATTTCTTCCATCAACACGAGTGCGCTCGACACCACCGTGCCGCCAGTCTCGGTCGCGTGAAAGAAGTTCTGTTCGTCCACTTCCTGGGCCTGCGTGTGGTGGCGGATGAAGACCAGGTCGATCTTTTCGTAGTGCCGCGTCAGGAACAGGTACAAAAGAATGAAGAAGCGCTTGGACAGGTCCTTGCGCGCTTCGTCCATGGAGCCCGAAATGTCCATCAGGCAGAACATCACGGCCTTCGACGTGGGCACCGGCACACGCACCCGGCTGCGGTAACGCAGGTCGATGGGGTCGAGGTAGGGAATGCGGCCGATGCGGGCGCGCAGCGCCTCGATGGCCAGTTCGAGTTCGGCGATTTCGCGCTTATGGGTCGCCTGATGGGGCAGGCCCTTGAGTTCGGCGAGTTGTACTTCGAGCTGCAGCAACTCCTGGCGTGGCCCTGAGCCGATGGCGATGCGCCGACTGATCGCCCCGCGCATCGAGCGCACCACGTGCAGGTTGGCCGGGTTGCCGGCGCTGGAGTATCCGGCGCGATGGGTCTTGTATTCAGGCGTTTCGGCCAGCGTCGTGCGTGTCAGGTTGGGCAAGGCCAGGTCGTCGAAGAAGACCTGCATGAACTCCTCTTTGCTGAGGTGGAAGACGAAGTCGTCATCACCCTCGCCGGAGTCGCTGGCCTTGCCGCCTCCGCCCGAACCGCCGCCCCCTTTGGGTCGGGCAATGCGGTCGCCGCGAACATAGTCCTGGTTGCCCGGGTGCACGGTTTCGCGCTTGCCGCCCTGGCCATGGCCGAACACCGGCTCGCTGATGTCGCGCTTGGGGATGTGAATGTCTTCGCCCTGCGCGATGTCGCGGATGCTGCGGCCGTCGACGGCGCGCTTGACCGCCTCGCGAATCTGCTCCTTGTGGCGGCGCAGAAAACGCTCGCGGTTGCCGATGGACTTGTTCTTGCCGGCCAGCCGTCGATCGATGATCTGTTGCATCAGGCCCTCCCCCGGAGCGCCGTCGGCGCTCCCCCCCAGGGGGGCGCCGCCAGCGGCCCGGCGAAGCCGGTTCCAAGGCGTCCGCTTGACCCGTCCAGGCGCGTTTGCATGGCTTGGCGCCTTAGCTGCTCTTGCGAACGCGGAGGTACCACTCGCACAGCAAGCGCACCTGCTTGGACGTGTAGCCCTTGGCAACCATGCGCGTGACGAAGTCTTCGTGCTTCTTGGCTTCGTCGGCACTGGCCTTGGCGTTGAAACTCACGACCGGCAACAGCTCTTCGGTGTTGGAGAACATCTTCTTCTCGATCACCGTGCGCAGCTTTTCGTAGCTGGTCCAGGTCGGGTTGTTGCCCGCGTTGTTGGCCCGCGCCCGCAGCACGAAGTTGACGATTTCATTGCGGAAGTCCTTCGGGTTGCTGATCCCGGCGGGCTTCTCGATTTTCTCCAGCTCGCCATTCAGCGACGAGCGATCGAAGACCTCGCCGGTGTCGGTGTCACGGTACTCGTGATCCTGGATCCAGTAGTCGGCGTAGGTCACGTAACGGTCGAAGATGTTCTGCCCGTACTCGCTGTAGCTTTCGAGATAGGCGGTCTGGATTTCCTTGCCGATGAACTCGGCATAGCGCACCGACAGATGCTCTTTGATGAAGGCCAGGTACTTTTGTTCGGTCTCGGGCGGGAACTGTTCGCGTTCGATCTGCTGCTCGAGCACATACATCAGGTGCACCGGGTTGGCGGCGATCTCGGTGCTGTCGAAATTGAACACCTTGGAGATGATCTTGAAGGCAAACCGCGTGGAGATGCCACTCATGCCTTCGTCGACACCGGCGTAGTCGCGATACTCCTGGAAGCTCTTGGCGCGCGGGTCGGTGTCTTTCAGGTTCTCGCCGTCATACACCAGCATCTTGGAGTAGAGGCTGGAGTTTTCGGGCTCCTTGAGCCGCGTCAGCATCGCGAACTGCGACATCATCTTCAGCGTGCCCGGCGCGCACGTGGCTTTGGCGAGTGAGGAGCCGCGCAACAACTTTTCGTAAATCTTGATCTCTTCGCTGACCCGCAGGCAGTATGGGATCTTGACGATGTAGATCCGGTCCAGGAACGCCTCGTTGTTCTTGTTGTTGCGAAACGTCTTCCACTCGCTTTCGTTGCTGTGCGCCAGCACGATGCCGTCGAACGGGATCGCGCCAAAGCCTTCGGTGCCCTTGAAATTGCTTTCCTGGGTGGCCGTCAGCAGCGGGTGCAGCACCTTGATCGGCGCCTTGAACATTTCGACGAACTCCAGCAAGCCCTGGTTGGCCAGGCACAGGCCGCCGGAGAAGCTGTAGGCGTCGGGGTCGTCCTGCGCATAGGTCTCCAGCTTGCGGATGTCGACCTTGCCGACCAGGCTGGAGATGTCCTGGTTGTTTTCGTCACCCGGCTCGGTCTTGGCGATGCCGATCTGCTTGAGCACCGACGGGAAGCGTTTGACGACCTTGAAGCGGCGAATGTCGCCACCGTATTCTTCCAGGCGCTTCACCGCCCAGGGCGACAGGATGCGATGCAGATAGCGAGGTGGAATGCCGTATTCCCTTTCAAGAATGGCACCGTCCTCCGCGGCGTCGAACAGTCCCAGCGGCGACTCGTTGACCGGCGAACCCTTGATCGCATAGAACGGAACATCCTGCATCAGCTGTTTGAGCCGTTCGGCGATCGACGATTTGCCGCCACCCACGGGGCCGAGCAAATACAGGATCTGCTTTTTTTCCTCCAGGCCCTGGGCCGCATGGCGGAAGTAACTGACCACCTGCTCGATAGAGTCCTCCATGCCATAGAACTCGGCAAACGCCGGGTAGATCTTGATGACCTTGTTGGCGAACAGGCGCGACATGCGCGGGTCGTTGCGCGTGTCGATGCTCTGGGGTTCTCCGATCGCCTTGAGCATTCGCTCGGCGGCGGTGGCATACGCTATCGGGTTGCGCTTGCACTCGGCGAGGTAGTCCTCAAGCGAGAGTTCTTCTTCACGGGTGCGCTCGAATCGAGCGGCGAAGTTGCTGATCGCGTCCATGCTGATCTCCTGGGAGGGGAAACCACAGAGCCCTGGAACTCAAGGTCCTGCGAGAGGGAAGTTCTGATGAAGTCCCGCGGGCTTCATCAGAGCTTTCCGTGTCAATCAGCAGCGTCTGGAATCAACTTTGACGCATTGTGCGTTTTGCGATCCGCCGAGAACAGGTGCTTTTGCACACCATTTCTCGCGAACCCAACCGTCATCGAGTTTGAGCACTCAACGCGCCGACCCGGGCCATGGTTGAATCAACGCAGTCGAAAGAGCCCGGCCCGTGTCACAAAGTTCCTCATCAAATCCTAACGCTGTAGGAGAAACCTGTCATCAGTCGAGGCTGCCGCCACGCTTCTACGCCTGACGCAACCGTTCTCGCCGCATGCCACTTTAAACCTACTGGGGCATGAACGGGTGGGGTCGTCAGATTGAGGAGGTTTCAGCGTGAAAGCGTGCCGCTGAACCCGAGGCTTTGCGCGCGTCAAGCACTCGGGCAAGATTCACCCGCTGCGCAGGCCCAGTTTTTCAAGCAGGCCGTTGAGTTCTTCGAGGCTGGTGAACTGGATCGCGACTTCGCCTTGCTCACCTCGTCGCGAGCGCTTCTTTACCCGGATCTCGACCTGCGCGGTGAGGGCGTCGGACAACTCCTGTTCGATGCGCAACAGGTCGCGAGGCTTTTCGGCGCTGACCCGCAGCAGCGGCGCTTGCCGCCCGGCGTGGTTGAGCGCGCGCGCAACCATCTTCTCAGCCTCGCGAACGCTGAAGTTCTTGCCGACGATTTCATTGGCGTGGAGGATCTGCTGCGCACCGTCGAGCGGCAGCAAGGCCCGCGCGTGACCCATGTCGATGTCACCGGCCATCAGCATCTTTTGCACCGGCTCGGTCAGTTGCAACAGGCGCAACAGGTTGCTGGCCGCGCTGCGCGAACGGCCCACGGCTTGCGCGGCCTGTTCGTGGGTCAGGCCGAACTCATCGGTCAGGCGTTTCAGGCCCTGGGCCTCTTCGAGCGGGTTGAGGTCTTCGCGCTGGATGTTCTCGATCAACGCCATCGCGGCGGCCGCTTCGTCGGGCACCTCTTTCACGAGCACGGGGACTTCATCGAGGCCGGCCAACCTGGCGGCGCGCACGCGACGCTCGCCGGCGATGATCTCGTAGCGGTCCGGCCCGACCGTGCGAACCAGGATGGGCTGCATGACACCCTGGGCCCGGATGCTCTCGGCCAGTTCGTAGAGCGAGCCTTCGTCCATGCGCGTGCGCGGCTGGTACTTGCCGGGTTGCAGTTGGGTGAGCATGAGGCTGTGCGGCGCGCCAGCGAGCGCCGCGTTGGCTGCGTCGCCGCCTTCCCTGACGCGCGGCCCGAGCAGGGCTTCGAGGCCCAGGCCCAGGCCTTTGGGTTTTTTGGTGACCATGGATCGATTGTCGGTGATCATGTCCGGAGACCGATCAGATTCAGCAACAGCGCGTGGCCCTGGCGCCAGTCTTTGAGGCCGGA
>JAYSVE010000072.1:0-2362 GCA_043718725.1 Methylibium sp. | reverse complement strand
ATGATTTGATCAAGGCCTGGCCGCCGCTGACGCCGAACCTGCACAGCCTGGGCTTTGCCGGCGGGCGCGTGCAGTTGCTGCTGGCGCCTGGCGAACTGGCAGCGTGGCTGCCCGAACTGGTGGCCGTCGTGGATGCGTTTTACCTTGCCGACGTCACATCGGCTCACCAGAGCGACGCTTGGCAACCCAGGATCTTCAAGGCCCTGGCGCGGCTGGCGGCGCCGCGCGCCACGGCCGCCCTCTGGAGCCCGGCCGAAGCGGTCTTGACCGGTCTGCGATCGGCGGGTTTCGCGGTGCGGCCCCGGGCGGGTGCCCGTGGCCAGGGCGACATCACCACGGCAAGCTTTGCGCCGAGGTTTGAGCCGCGCCGCAACGCGGTTCGACACGGCGCCACCGCGCCCGCCGGGAGTTCGCCACGGCGTGCGGTGATCGTCGGTGCCGGGCTGGCGGGTTGTGCCGCGGCGTGGGCATTGGCACAGCAGGGCTGGACCTGCACCTTGATCGACCGCCATGCGGCACCGGCACAAGAGGCCTCGGGCAACCCGGCCGGCTTGTTTCACGGCATCGTCAACCCGCAGGATGGCGCGCACGCGCGCTTCAACCGGGCGGCCGCGCTGCAAGTGCAATCGGTCGTGCGCCGGGCCATCGAAGTGCATGGCGTGCCGGGCAGCGCCAACGGTCTGTTGCGGCTGGAACCGGCCCAGGGCGATGGCGCGGCGATGCAGCGCCAACTGCAACACCTGGGTTTGCCCGCCGACTATGTCCGGGCCCTCAATCCCGCAGAAGCCAGCGCGCTGTGCGACATCGCGCTGCAACACCCGGCCTGGCTTTACCCGACCGGCGGATGGGTCGCCCCAGGCGCGCTGGCGCGGGCGATGCTGGCCGACGCCGGCGCCGCGGCCAGCTACCGCGGCGGCATCAAGATCCAGGCGCTGCGCCGATGCACGGCCGGCTGGGAGTTGCTGGACACACGCGGCGCGGCCGTCGACATGGCTGGCACCGTGGTGCTGGCCAACGCCTTCGACGCGCTGCGCCTGCTCGGCGGGCCGGCATGGCCGGTCGAAAAAGTTCGTGGCCAGATCAGCCAATGGCGGGCCGGCACGGGTTGGGCTGTGCCGCTGATGCCCATTGCGGGCGTCGGCTATGTGCTGCCGCTGTCCAGATCCGAAGTCATTTTTGGTGCCACGTCACAGCGGGGCGATGACGACCCGGGCGTGCGCGACAGCGATCACCTGCACAACCTGGCTCAACTCGGTCGCCTGACGGGCAACCCGGTCGGCCACATCGGCGCGCAAGAGCTTCAAGGGCGCACCGCGTGGCGCATGGTGAGCCGCGATCGTTTGCCCATCATTGGTGGCGTGCCCGACCTGACGGCGTTGGCGCCGCCGGGACGCTTGCGGCTGGACCAGCCGCGCTTTGTGCCGCGCCTGCCCGGCTTGTTTGTGTTCACCGCGCTGGGTTCGCGCGGCATCACCTGGTCGGCGCTGGGGGCGCAGGTGCTGGCTTCGAGCATCACCGGTGCGCCGCAGCCGCTGGAGGCCCGTTTGCTGGACGCGATCGATCCGGCGCGTTTCGTTTCTCGGGCGGTGCGGCGCTCAGTCGGCGCCGGCTGATCCCGGTTGCGGAGCTTCGGCCATCCAACGCAGCAGATGGACGTAGACGCGCGGATGGTTCAACAGCGCCATGTGTCCCAGCCCGGCCAGCTCGACACGCTGCACGTCCCCCGGCAAACCGGCATCGGTGGCGCTTGCCGGCATCACCAGGCCGTCGCCAAGCGCATTGCCGATCAGCGCCCCCAAGCGGCCGTCCGACGCGTCCCCCAGTGTCGCCGCGATGAAGCGCAACGGCACCGGCGCAGGTCCCCGTGCAGTCTTGCGGCCGGGGCTGAGCGCCAAACCTTCACCCAAGTCCTTGATGCCTTGGCTGCGCGCGCCGGCCAGGCGTGCCAGGGGCTGCGTCACGCGGGAGACGCCGAGCGCCAATTCACTCAGGCGGCCCAGCCTTTCCAGGTTGGCGCCCTGGTGCGGCGTGCCCAGGCAGATGAGCAACCTGACCCGGTCGCGCCAGGGCAGTTGCAGGGCCTCGGCCTGTTCGCAGGCGCCGCGCGCCACCAGCCCGCCCATGCTGTGGCCAATCAGGACCAGTTCGCGCACCTGGTCCGGCGCGGCGTTCTGCCATTGCTGCAACAGTTGCGCGAGTTGGCGTGCGTTCTCCGCGACCGGCAGGCCGGTGTTGTAGCGAAGCTGGATCGCGCTGACCTCGGCATCCTTGGCCAGCAGGGCCGCATAGTGGACGGGCTCACCCGGCGCGAGCGAATCGGCCCACTCGCTGCCGGCCCAGGCCGATTCGGGACGCTGCCAAC
>JAYSVE010000710.1:0-7860 GCA_043718725.1 Methylibium sp. | reverse complement strand
GGCCGAGTTCGTTGTCGGCCGGTGTGGTCGCCGGGGCGGTGTTGCCGGTCGGGACGATGTCGACGGCCGAACTGTTTCGCTACATCGTGCACCTGGCGGACAACGAACAGGCGGCGCAGCGTTACGAGATCCAGTTCTGGAAACGCGCGCTGTACCCGTTTGCCTGTCTGGTGATGGTGGGGCTGGCGCTGCCATTCGCCTACATGCATGCGCGCGCCGGCGGCATCAGCCTGAAGGTGTTCGGCGGCATCATGTTGGGGATCAGCTTTGTATTGCTCAACAACGTGGCCGGACACCTGGGCCTGTTGCGGGCCTGGACGCCCTGGATGGTGGCTGCCGCGCCCAGTGCGCTGTACCTGCTGCTGTCGCTGGGCGCGTTCAGTTGGCTGGTCCGCTACCGCTAGCATCGGCACAATGAAGCTGAAGCGCGGCCTGCTCTTGTTTGCCCATGGTGCGCGCGACCCGGACTGGGCCCGGCCGTTTGAGGACGTCGCCTGGCGCATCCGCGCGCTGCGGCCTGAACTGTGTGTCGAACTCGGCTTCTTGGAAGTCATGCCGCCCAACCTGTTGTTGGCCGGCCGGCGGCTTGCCGAGCACCGCTGCGAGCATGTCGACGTGCTGCCGTTGTTCCTGGGCGCCGGCGGCCATGTGCGCAAGGACCTGCCCGCCTTGCTTCAGGAATTGAGCCGCGAGCATCCTGCCGTGCACTGGCGCTTGCTTGGCGCCATTGGCGAAGTCGACAGCGTGATCCAGGCGATGGCCCTGGCGGCGCTGTCGATGACAGCGGTGGCTGAAACCGGGCCGCTGGAACCCTGCCCTGACCCCCTGAGCGGCAACAGAACATGAACCTGCATCAATTCCGTTTCGTTCAGGAAGCGGTGCGCCACGATCTCAACCTGACCGAGACAGCCAAGGCGCTGTTCACCTCGCAACCCGGCATCTCCAAGGCGATCCTCGAACTCGAGAGCGAGTTGGGCATCGACATCTTTGCGCGCCACGGAAAGAGGCTCAAGCGCGTCACCGAACCTGGCGCGCAAGTGCTCAAGGCCATTGAAGTGATCATGCGCGAGGTCGGCAACCTGAAGCGCATCGGCGCGGAATTCTCGAACCAGGACGTCGGCACGCTGTCGATCGCCACCACCCACAGCCAGGCCCGCTACTTTCTGCCGGGGCCGGTGGCGCAGTTGCGCAGTCAGCACCCGAACGTGAGCATCAGCCTGCATCAAGGTTCTCCCAGCGAGGTGGCGAGGATGGTGCTTGACGAGGTGGCCGACATCGGCCTGGCCACCGAATCCCTGAACGACATCGAAGGCCTGGTCACCTTGCCGTGCTACGAATGGCACCACGCGGTGGTCATGCCGCGCGAGCACCCGCTGGCGCGCCTGGAGCGCATTTCGCTGGACGACCTGGCGCAAGAACCACTCGTGTGCTATCACCGCTCGTTCAGCGGGCGCACCCGGGTCGATCAGGCGTTTGCCGCGCGCCGGCTCAAACCCAACGTCGTGCTGGAGGCCATCGACGCCGATGTGATCAAGACCTATGTGCGGATCGGGTTGGGGGTGGGTATCGTTGCCGAGATCGCGGTGCGCGACGAACCGCCGGATGGCGATCTGGTGTCGCGCCCGGTGGGCCACTTGTTCGGCCAGAACGTCGCGCGCATCGCCTTCAAGCGTGGCGCGTATTTGAGAAACTACGTTTACTCGTTCGCGGAAATGTTGTCCGACCGACTGAGCCGCGCGCTCATCGCCCGCGTGCTGGCCGGCGAGCCGCAGGACTACCAGCTCTGAATCCTGAACCCACACCCACCATGCCCAACGCCTTGAACCGAACGCCCGCCGTCGCCAGCCGCCTGCCGCAGGTCGGCACGACGATCTTCACGGTCATGTCGGCGCTGGCGCAACAACACAACGCCGTCAACCTGGGGCAGGGATTCCCCGATTTCGAATGCGATCCAAAGCTGCTCGATTCGGTCGACGCGGCCATGCGCGCGGGCTACAACCAATACCCGCCGATGGCCGGCGTGCCGGCGCTGCGCGACGCGGTGGCGACCAAGATCGCCGCGCTCTACGACCACCGCTACGACCCGGACACCGAGGTCACCATCACCGCCGGGGCCACCCAAGCCATCCTGACGATCGTGCTGGCCGTCGTGCACGCCGGCGACGAGGTCATCGTGCTGGACCCATGCTATGACAGCTACGCGCCCAACATCACCCTGGCCGGCGGCGTGGCCGTGCATGTTCCGCTCACGCCGGGCAGCTTTGCGCCCGACTTCGGAAAAATTGCCGCGGCGATCACGCCGCGCACCCGGCTGATGATCATCAACAGCCCGCACAACCCGAGCGCGACGGTCTGGTCCGAAACCCACATGCGGCGCCTGGCCGAGATGTTGCGCGGCACCGATGTTCTGTTGATCGCCGACGAGGTGTACGAACACATGGTGTTCGATGGCCAGGCCCACCAAAGCGTGGCCCGCTGGCCGGAGCTGGCGGCCCGAAGCTTTGTCGTGTCGAGCTTCGGCAAGACCTACCACGTGACCGGTTGGAAGGTCGGCTACGTGGCCGCGCCCGCCGTGTTGATGGCGGAGTTTCGCAAGGTGCATCAGTTCAACGTGTTCACGGTCAACACACCCATGCAGCATGGCCTGGCGAGTTTCATGGCCGATCCGGCGCACCACCTCGGCCTGGCGGCGTTCTACCAGCGCAAGCGCGATCTGTTTCGCGCGGGCATTGCCGCAACCCGCTTGCGCCTGCTGCCCAGCCAGGGAAGCTATTTTCAGTGTGTTGACTATTCCGCCGTGAGCGAGCTGAAGGAAGCGGACTTCTGCAAGTGGCTGACCACCGAGGTGGGCGTCGCCGCGATTCCGCTGTCGGCCTTCTACCGGGGTGGGTTCGAGCAACGCATCGCACGTTTTTGTTTCGCCAAGAAGGACAACACACTCAACCTGGCGCTGGAGCGACTGACCCGGCTGTGAGGCGCCCACCGAGCGCGGCTCGGGCGAAGCGTCGAGTCAACGCCGGCTGAGGCTGCCAGGCTTGGCCGGGAGGTCCGGCGGTTGGATCGGGTCAAGGTCGAGAGAAATTCGCGGTTCGGGCGTTGCATGCCCGCCGCCACCATCCGCCGGTTGGGCAGCGCCTGGACGGGCCGACGCGCTGACATCGGGCCACGCACCACCTAGAGCCCCGGACGCGTCGACATTGCGGCGGTCCAGCATGGCCGGCATCGAGGCGATCAGGCGCGAGACCGGTGCGTTCGGCGCATCGGTGTCCATGGGCAGCAGCAAATCGACCGCGCTGGAATCGTCGGCCTTGTGCGCAAAGTCGCGCGCCACCGCATACAGGAACAGCAGTTCGCGGTAAGCCGGCAGGTCGAACGCCTCTTCGGTTTCGTCACGCCGGAACAACGAGGCTTCGAGGGTTTCCATGACGCGCGAAGGCATGACCCACAGCGCTTCGAGGCGGGCGATCGTGCTCGGGTAATCCTCCAGCGAACGGCCTTGCTGCAAGTCGGCATCCCAGTCTGGCGCGTAAGCGTTGAAGCGCCGGTTGAAGCGCTCGCGAATGCGTTCGTAGGCACTGCGGTCACCGCGCCTGCGGTAAATCTCCAGCAGCTTGAGGTAGGGCAGCGGGCTGATGCCGCCGGTGCTGCGCACATGACCCATCAAAAGGTCAATGGCCGCATCGTCCTGGCCCAGCACAACAAAGAACTCGGCCTGTTGTTCCAGGTCGATCAGCTCTTCGACGGACAGGTCGCGCCGCGGCTCGGGCGTCAGGTCTGGCGATGGCTCGGTTTGGCGCGAATCGATCCAAACCGGCTTGCCGGGCTCGGGCACAGGCGCGACCTTGGCGACTGCGACCGGTGCTTCCGGCAATTCCGACGAGGCGGCAAACTGTGAAGTGGCGTCCTGGGTTGGCGCCGCCGTCTCAGTGGCGGGCGCGACGTTGGGCGCGACCGTGCCCCACCACTTGGCGTCGTTGCGCGATCGCAGTTGTTGGCGCCAAAGGGCCGCCACGGCGAGCGCGAGCAAGGCGCAAACCGCCGCCAGGGCATAGACCAGCGGGTTGACCAGGCGCTGAGCCTCGGCGTCCTTGAGCTTGAACTGCAACTCGGCCAACGCTCTTTGCGCGGCCTGGGTTTCGTCGCGAACACGCAGCAGCGTGTCTTCGAAAGACTGCAGCCGCGCCATTTCCTTGGCCAGCAATTCCGCTGAAGCGGGCGCCGCAACCTTGGCCGCCTCGGCGACCTGAAGGCCGGACGCGGGAAGCGCCGCGGGCGGCACGGCCACCGCCACGGTGGGGGCGGCGGGCGCTGCAACGGCCGGCGCCGATGCCTGGGCGGCTGCGACCGCAGGCGCCGCCTCAAGTTGCAGCCGGGCGCCGTTGCGCGCCGGCGGCCGCGCCGCCACGACGGCCGCGGGCTTGACACGCCGTACCGGCGGCGCGACCGCGACGTTGCTGCTTCTGCGACTCGGAACCCGCGTTGCCGCGCGCTGGGCCCGCGCCGGCGCAGGCGCCCTGGCCGCCGCCAGCGGCACGGCCTGGTCGTTGCCGGATCGCACGACCGGGCTCGCTGTGGCAAGCTCCGGCGCCTCACCCGCCGGGGCGGGTGCGATGGCTTCCGCAGGCGGCGCCGCCTGGGGCAGGATCACCGGCGGCGGGTCGATGAAAGCGACGAATTTTCGCGAGGTCTTGCTGTCACAGCCCACGGTCAGTTGGACGGTCACGACCGGCTCATCGATCACCGAGGTCGTGCGCACACGCACCCTGCGCTCATTGGCGTCGGCGCCCGGTTCGAGCTGGACGCGAATCTGTGGCGGAACCAGCTTGTTGTCGCCGGAAAAAACTTCGGCGACGACACATTCGGCGTTGAGGGACTCGTCTGGCGACAACCGGACGACGGCCTCGAAGTTGAGCGGCTGGCCCAAGGACGTTGTGTTGTTGTAGCGCCCGAAACCGACCGCCTCGGCGGTGGAGACGGCAACCCAGAGCATGGAGCCGACGGCGAAAATGATCGAAGCTCTGCGCATGCGTAGGGGGGGGTGCTGAGTGCATTCGAACTCTAGCATGAAGATTCGCCGATCACCCCCCTGGAATGTGCGCTCCAAGGCCGCCGCAGCCCGCGCTATGGCGTGGCCGTTTGTTCATGGGCGCCACGCCGGTTCGAGGCGCAATGTGCCCCGAACTTGAACACGCCGTGGGCGCCTCAATGTCCGATCGATCATTCGCGAAAGCTGGCGTCCGTGCGGTCCAGTCGGCGCAGCAACCCGGGCCAGGTCAATGCCCCGCCGCCGACGCCGCGGGTCGCCTGGCGCGCCTGTTGGGCGGCGCTGTCGATGATGCGCGGGTCGACATGGATCAGCGCCGATCCGCCGGCCATGGCGCGCACCTGGATCGTGCAAACGGTTTCGAACAGGTACATCGCCAAGAACGCGTCGGCGATCGTGCCACCCACGGTGAGCAGGCCATGGTTGCGCAACATCAGGAAGTTGCACGACCCCAGGTCGGCCACCAGGCGCGGCTTTTCGTCGTCGCGCAGCGCCACGCCTTCGTAGGCGTGGTAGCCCAGGCTGGACAGCACGAAGATTGACTGCTGCGACAAGGGCAGCACACCGCCCTTTTGGGCCGACACGGCAATGCCGTTGAGCGTGTGGGTGTGCATCACGCAATGCGCGTCGTGCCGGGCAGAATGAATGGCGCTGTGGATCGTGAAGCCGGCCGGGTTCACGTCGAAGGCGCAGTCGTCGAGCTTGTTGCCATGGATGTCGACCTTGACCAGGCTGGAGGCACTGATCTCGTCAAACAGCAAGCCGTAGGGGTTGATCAGGAACTGGCCCTCCTGGTCGGGCACGCGCGCACTGAGGTGGGTAAAGACCAGATCGTCCCATTTGAACGCGGCCACCAGCCGGTAGGCCGCGGCGAGGTCGACCCGGGTTTGCCACTCTTCGGGACTGACGCGGTTCTTGCACGACGGGATGGTCAAGCGACTCTCGGACATGGGATCCTCCTTGGATGGCGTGGACGCACAAACCGCGCATGGACAATATGTTTTTGCGCAAGCATGATGTTGTCACGTCGGCGGCAGGAAAATCGTGTCGCTGTTCTTACAATCGCCCGACCCCGCGTTGAAAGGTTTCGGGTCTCTCCGCGCGGTTTCCCACAGTTTCCACCAAGCCCGTTCATCGGCCGGGTTTGACCCAATGAAGATTCCCGGTCAATGCCGGCCGCGAAGCCGCTCGGCGCCAAACTCCTCCAACCGTCACCTTGATCTTCATGGACAACTTCACAGGCACCAAGCCAGTCTCTGAACAGCACGCCTTCGACGCGGCGGCGTTGCAGCGGTTTTTGGAGCATCGTCTTGAGGGTTTCGTCGGGCCGCTGCACATCGAACAGTTCAAAGGCGGCCAGTCCAACCCGACCTACAAGCTGGTCACGCCCGGCACATCGTATGTGATGCGGACCAAGCCGGGCCCGGCCGCCAGGCTGCTGCCTTCAGCCCATGCCGTCGACCGCGAGTTCATGGTGATGAAGGCGCTGCACGGCAGCGACGTTCCGGTGCCGCGCATGCACCTGCTGTGCGACGACGAAAGCGTCATCGGCCGCGCCTTCTTCGTCATGGAATTCATGCAGGGCCGGGTGCTGTGGGACCAGTCCTTGCCCGACATGGGCAAACCCATGCGTGGCGCCATCTACGACGAGATGAACCGCGTCATCGCCGCGCTGCACCAGGTCGACGTGGCGGGCGCGGGCCTGGGCGCCTATGGCAAACCGGGCAACTACTTCGACCGGCAGATCGGACGCTGGAGCAAGCAGTATCTGGCCTCGATCACCGAGCCGATCGAGGCGATGGACCGTCTGATGCAATGGCTGCCCGCGCACATGCCCGCCAGCGCACGCGACGAAAACCAGCTGGCGGTCGTGCATGGCGACTTCCGGCTCGACAACCTGGTGTTCCACGCCACCGAGCCGCGCATCATCGCGGTGCTCGATTGGGAGCTGTCCACGCTGGGCCACCCGCTGGCGGACTTCAGCTACCACTGCATGTCGTGGCACATCGAGCCCGGCTCGTTCCGCGGTATCGGCGGGCTGGACCTGGCGGCGCTGGGCATCCCCGATGAGAAGAGCTACGTGCGCCGCTACTGCGAGCGCACCGGCCGCACCGACCCCGACGCGGTGATGGCCGACTGGAACTTCTACATGGCCTACAACCTGTTCCGCTTGGCCGGCATTCTGCAAGGCATCACGAAGCGGGTGGTCGATGGCACGGCCTCCAGCGCACAGGCCAGGCATGCGGGCTCGGGCACGCGCGCATTGGCCGAGATGGGCTGGCGCATTGCCCAACAATCGGCGCGCCAGGCCTGAGCGATTTTCACGACGGAGACACCCATGGACTTCAGCTACTCCCCCAAGACCCTGGAACTGCAAGCCACGCTGCTGCGCTTCATGGACGAGCACATCTACCCGGCCGAGGCGGCCTACCACGCCGAGATCGTCGCCAACACGCAAGCCGGCAAGCGCTGGACGCCGCTGGAGACGATCGAGGCGCTCAAGCCCAAGGCGCGTGCCCAAGGACTCTGGAACCTGTTCCTGCCCGAGAGCGACTACGGCGTGGGCCTGACCAACCAGGAGTACGCGCCGCTGGCCGAGATCATGGGCCGCGTGCCCTGGTCCAGCGAGGTCTTCAACTGCTCGGCGCCCGACACCGGCAACATGGAAACCATCGTCCGCTACGGCACCCCCGAGCACAAGAAGCTGTGGCTGGAGCCGCTGCTCGAAGGCAAGATTCGCAGCGCCTTCGCGATGACCGAGCCTGCGGTGGCCTCGTCGGACGCGACCAACATCGCCGCGCGCATCGAACGCGACG
>JAYSVE010000709.1:0-3331 GCA_043718725.1 Methylibium sp. | reverse complement strand
TGCCCCGAACGGCCGCCTGATCATCTATGCCACCCGCGCGCAGGGACGCGACGTGCTGATGACGAGCACGCTGGACGGCAAAATAAAGGCCAGGCTCGTGTCCACCACCGCGGATGTGCGCGAGCCGGTGTGGAGCCCGTTTGGGCGATAGCCGGGCCTGCGTGCGAGGCCGGTCCGGCGCGGCGGATTTCGTTTCACCATTCATTTGTTTGACAGTCAAGGAACACACCATGAACACGATTCAACATTCACTGCTTGCCCTGGCCGCCGCAGGTTTGCTGGCGGGCTGTTCCAGCACCAAGCTCGACGTGCCGGTGCCCGTCGAGAGCCTCTCGACGAGCAGCGGCACCCCACCCGGCGGCGCCGGCCCCGGCAGCGGCGCTGGCGGCGGTGCCAGCGCGGGCGCTGCCCAGTCGCAGGTGGTGCCGGTGGACCTCACGAAGACCACCGAAGTGGCAGTGGGCAACCTGCCGCGGGTTGTGTATTTCGATTTCGACAGCTTTGTGGTCAAGGACGAGTTCCGCACGGTGGTCGAGGTCAACGCGAAGATGTTGACCGCCGACAAGAAGAAGCGCCTGTCGATCGAAGGCCACACCGACGAACGCGGCGGCCGCGAGTACAACCTGGCGCTCGGCCAGAAGCGCGCCGAAGCGGTGGCCAAGTCGCTCGCCTTGCTGGGCGCCGCCGGCGGCCAGGTCGAAGCGGTGAGCTTTGGCAAGGAGCGGCCCGCGGTGCAGGGCAGCGACGAAGCCGCCTGGGCCAAGAACCGGCGCGCCGAACTCGTCGGCCATTGACAGGGGCTTCGATGCTTGCGACGTCACGCGGTATTTTCAGCGGGTGGTGCGCCGCAGCGCTGGTGTTGGCGCTGTTTGCCCCGGCCGCCCAGGCGGGCCTGTTCGACGACGAAGAGGCGCGCAAAGCCATCCTCGACCTGCGCCAGAAGCTGGAGCAAAGCAACGAGCAGTCGCGCGCGCGCCAGAGCGAGCAGATGGCGTTGATGGGCAACCAGATGAAGGAGCTGAGCGAGCAACTGGCCCAGATCAAGCGCAACATGCTGGACCTGAACAACCAGATCGAGCTGCTCAGGGCCGACAACGCCAAGCTGCGTGGCCAGGACGAGCAACTCGCGCGTGACGTGGCCGAGGTCCAGCGCAAGCAGCGCGATATCCAGCAGGGTGTGGAAGACCGGGTGCGCAAGCTCGAGCCGCAGAAGGTCTCGGTCGATGGCAAGGAGTTCTCGGTCGACCCGGAGGAAAAGCGCCAGTACGAAGAAGCCATGGCGGTGATCCGCAAGGGTGACTTCGACAAGGCGGGCGCCGCGCTAGGCGGCTTCCAGCGACGCTTCCCGGCCAGCGGCTACAACGAGTCGGTGTTGTTCTGGCTCGGCAATGCGCAGTACGGCAGGCGCGAGTACAAAGAGGCGATCACCTCGTTTCGCGCCTTGATCGCGGCCGCGCCCGAGCACCCGCGTGCGCCCGAGGCCATGCTCTCGGTGGCCAATTGCCAGGTCGAGTTGAAAGACAACAAGGCCGCGCGGCGCACCGTCGACGAGCTGCTCAAGGCCTACCCGAAATCGGAAGCGGCGCAGGCGGCCAAGGAGCGTTTTGCGTCGCTGAAGTAGCCGCCCGGGGCGCCGGTGCGACCGGGCGCGGACCGCACTGCCTAAAATGCGGGATGCAAGAAATTGACCTGAAAGCCCTGTCCACGCAGGTGTTGTGGGCCGCCTTCGGCCTGTCGATGCTGTTCGGCGCGATTGCCCAGCGAACCCATTTCTGCACGATGGGCGCGGTCGCCGACATCGTCAACATCGGTGACTGGACCCGCATGCGCATGTGGGTCATGGCGATGGGCGTGGCGATGATCGGCTTCAACCTGATGGTGGCCGCGGGGTGGATCGATGCCTCGAAGAGCGTCTACGCCGGCCCGCGCTTCATCTGGTTGTCGGCCCTGGTGGGCGGTTTGATGTTCGGCTTCGGCATGGTGCTGGCGTCGGGTTGCGGCAGCAAGACGCTGGTCCGCATGGGCGCGGGCAACCTCAAGTCCTTGGTGGTGTTCCTGATGCTGGGCCTGGCCGCGTTTGCCACGCTCAAGGGCATCACCGCCGTGCTGCGCGTGACCACGGTCGACACGGTCTTCATCAACACGCCGGCCGGGCAGGACCTGCCCTCGCTGCTGGCGCTGGCCAGCGGCGTGCCCAAGGCCATGCTGGCGCTGGGGCTGGGGCTTGCGCTGGGCGGCGCCTTGCTGGCGTGGGGGCTGGCGTCCGTGGCAAGCCGGTCGGCAGATGCGTTGCTGGCCGGGCTGGGTCTGGGCGCCCTGGTCGCCGCGATGTGGTGGGTGTCGGGTCAACTGGGCCATGTGGCCGAAGACCCGAACACCCTGCAGGAAGCCTTCGTCTCCACCAATTCGCAGCGCATGGAGTCGCTCACCTTCGTCGCCCCGATCGCGTATGTGCTGGACTGGCTGATCCTGTTCAGCGACAAGAGCAAGCTGCTAACCATTGGCATCGTCTCGGCCGTCGGCGTGACCGCCGGTTCGGCCGTGTACGCGCTGCTGACACGCACTTTCCGATGGGAAGGCTTTCGCGGCGTGGCGGACATGGCCGACCACCTGGTGGGCGCCGCCCTGATGGGTGTGGGCGGCGTCACCGCACTGGGCTGCACGATCGGCCAGGGGCTGACGGGCCTGTCCACCTTGAGCCTCACCAGTTTCGTCGCCACGGCATCCATCATTGCAGGCGCGGTGCTGGCGTTGCGTGTGCAGATGTGGCGGGTCGAGCGCGCCGGATGAACATTGTGGAGCCCGCGGCGGCCGATCTGGAGCGGCGCTTTGGCGCATTGCGGCGCCTCTACGGTGACCGCGGCTACGCACTCGTTCGTGGCGCGCGCGTGGCCGTCGTCGGCCTCGGCGGCGTGGGCTCCTGGGCCTGCGAGGCGCTGGCGCGCAGCGGCGTGGCCGCACTCACGCTGATCGACCTGGACCATGTGGCCGAGTCCAACATTAACCGCCAGGTGCAGGCCCTGGGCGCCACGCTGGGGCAGGCCAAGGCGGTGGCCATGCAACAGCGCATCGCCGACATTCACCCGGGTTGCGCGGTGTTCTGCGTCGAAGAATTTGTCGACGAAACTAATTGGCCCGGGCTGTTGCAACAGCCGGTGGATGTGCTGATCGACGCCTGCGACCAGGTGCGTGCCAAGCTCGCGCTGGCGGCCTGGGCCTTGCAGACCCAAACGCCGCTCGTTGTCGTTGGCGCCGCGGGCGGCAAGCGCAGGCCCCAGGATGTCCAGGTGAGAGACCTTGCGCTCGTGACGCACGACCCGCTGCTGGCGGC
>JAYSVE010000708.1:0-3334 GCA_043718725.1 Methylibium sp. | reverse complement strand
GCCGCTGCTGGAGCGCGCGACCGATCCGGTGGCAACCAATCCCACCGCAACGCTGGAAGCCATGGCGAAGTCGCGTGGCTGGCGAATTTTGAAACTGTTTGAATGATCAAGAAATTCATCGCAAAGCTGTTGGGTTCGCCCAAACGGGCCGGGGCCGCCCCGGTGGGCAAGCGGGTTGAGGTCCCCAAGAGTGAACATGGCATCGATCTGGGTCTGGTGGAAGAGCGTGCCGTCAAGGTCGTCACCACGCTGGTCGATGCGGGTTTCGAGGCCTACATCGTGGGCGGCGCGGTGCGCGACCTGCTGGTGGGCCTGGGGCCGAAGGATTTCGACGTGGCGACCAACGCCTCGCCCGAGCAGGTCAAAGGCCTGTTCAGGCGCGCCTTCATCATCGGGCGGCGCTTTCGCATTGTCCACGTGGTGTTTGGCCGCGGCCGCCAGGACCTGGGCTTGAGCGAGGTAATTGAGGTCTCGACCTTTCGCGCGGTGATGGACGCCGCCGCGGCCGAGCAGGTGGCGGGCAACGAGAAATCGTCCAAGGGCGAACTGGCGGGCAAGACCCGGGTCGTCGATGCCGAAGGCCGGGTGCTGCGCGACAACGTCTGGGGTCCGCAGATCGAGGACGCCGCGCGGCGCGACTTCACCGTCAACGCGATGTACTACGACCCGGTGCGCGAGATCGTCGTCGACTACCACGGCGGCATCAAGGACGCGAAGAAAAGGTTGCTGCGCATGATTGGCGACCCGGTCGCGCGCTACCGTGAAGACCCGGTGCGCATCATCCGCGCGGTGCGCTTTGCGGCCAAGCTGGGCTTCGAAATCGAAGCCAAGACGCGCGCGCCGATCAAGGACATGGTGGGCTTGCTGGACAACGTGCCGCAGTCGCGCACGTTCGACGAAATGATCAAGCTGTTGCAGACCGGCCATGCGTTGGCAAGCATCGAAGAGTTGCGCAAGCAGGGCCTGCACCGCGGCGTTTTCCCGGTGCTCGATGTGGCGCTGGATGAAGCCCACCGCAAAGACCTGCAAGAAAGCGGCCGCAGGAACTTTGTCAAATTGGCGCTGGCCGACACCGATCGGCGCGTCGCCGAAGGCAAGCCGGTGGCGCCGAGTTTCATGCTCGCCTGCATGTTGTGGCACGACGTGCTCGACCGCTGGGAACAACTCAAGGGGGCGGGTGAGCCCGCGTTTGCCGCGCTGGCGCAGGCCGTTGACGCGGTGTTCGACGCGCGCATCGGCGACATTTCCGGGCGCGGAAAGTTGGCCGCCGACATGCGCGAGATCTGGATGATGCAGCCGCGTTTCGAGCGCCGCGCGGGCAACACCGTCTACACACTGGTGGAGCAGCCGCGCTTTCGTGCTGGCTTCGATTTCCTGCGCTTGCGCGGTGCGGCCGGCGAGATCGATGCCGAATTGGCGATCTGGTGGGAAGGTTTCTCGCTCTCGGATGACGCCGAGCGCGCCCGCTTGATGGACGGCGCGCGCGCGTCGGACCCTGGGCGTCGCGCCGGGGCGGCAAGCGCCGAAGGCAGCGGCGACCCCGCGCGCAAGCGTCGCCGGCGCCGGCGCAAACCGGCCGCGGGTGACGACGGGACGGTGCCGGTATCGTCGTGAGCGGCGCGGCCCATGTCAGCGCCTACGTCGGGCTGGGCGCCAATTTGGGCGATGACCGAGCCGTGTTGCTCTCCGCCTTGGTGGCCCTCGGCCGGATGCCGCGGTCGCGGCTCGTGAAACGCTCGGCGTTCTACCGCAGTGCGCCGGTTGATTCCGACGGCGCGGACTACCTCAATGCCGTGGCCGAGATCGACACGCGCCTGGCGCCGCACGAACTCCTGGCCCACCTGCAAGCCATCGAGCTGCAGCATGGCCGCGAACGGCCCTACCGCAATGCCCCGCGCACGCTCGATCTCGATTTGCTGCTGTACGCCGATGTGACGCTGGACACGCCGTCGTTGACGCTGCCGCACCCGCGCTTGCATGAGCGGGCGTTCGCGCTGTTGCCGCTGGCGGAAATCGCGCCTCGGGTTCAGGTTCCCGGGCGGCCAGGCATGGCCGAGTTGTTGCTGGGCGTAGCGGACCAGCGCGTTGACAGGCTGAACGATTGACCATGCTCGATTTTTTGTGGGCTGGCCTGTGCCTGGTCGGTGCGGCGCACTTCATCTTCCGGGGCTGAAGCCGACGGTGCCGCCGGGTGCGCCCGGCGGCGGGCGGGCTTTGCCGATCTGCGTGCAATCTCGTCGGTCGACGCGCGACCACGGGCTACACTCCCGGCGCCGCGTTTGGATGCCCTTTTTCCGCGACGAATTGCGACGCGTCCATGCGGCGCACCGACGCCATCACCCTGGAGATGCTCATGTTGTTCGGCAAGCTGCTGCCGCGTGAAGGCAATTTCTTCGAACTCTTCAACCAGCACGGGGGCTTCATCGTCGAGGCCGCCCGGGCGTTCATCCTGATGATCCAGAACTACGACGATCTGGCGCAGCGCGAAAAGTTTGCCACCGACGTCATCAACGCCGAACGTTCGGCCGATCGCATCACCGCCGAGGTGAACCGGCTGTTGCACAAGACCTTCATCACGCCGATCGACCGTAAGCAGATCCATGGGTTGATCAACGCGATGGACGACATCGTCGACCTGTTGCAGGACGCGACCGAAACCATGTCGCTCTACGACGTGCGCAAGATGACCGAAGAGGTTCTGCGGTTGGGCGACATCAGCGCGAAATGCTGCGAGCGTGTTCAGCATGCTGTTTCCTTGCTGCCGAGGATCAACCACGCCGACGCCGCCGAAGCCGCCATCAAGACCTGTGAAGAAATCGACAAGCTCGAAAGCGACGCCGATCGGGTGATGCGTTCGGCCATGTCCAAGCTGTTTCGCGAAGAACCCGATGTGCGTGAGCTGATCAAGCTGAAGACGATCTACGAGCTGCTTGAATCGATTTCGGACCGTTGCGAAGACGTCGCGAACCTGATCGAGGGCGTGGTCCTCGAAAATTCCTGAGCACCGGATGAGCGTCGTTCAGACCGGCTTCTGGGTTGTCGTGATGCTGGTCGCGCTGGCCCTGGCGTTCGACTTCATGAATGGCTTTCACGACGCCGCCAACTCGATTGCCACGGTGGTGTCCACCGGTGTCCTGAAGCCACAACAGGCGGTTTTGTTCGCGGCGTTCTTCAATGTCGTGGCCATCGCGGTCTTTCAGCTCAAGGTCGCGGCGACCGTCGGCAAAGGCATCGCCCTGCCGGAGGTGGTGGATCATCACGTCGTCTTCGGCGCGCTGATCGGCGCGATGTTCTGGAACATCGTGACCTGGTTCTATGGCATTCCCTCGAGTTC
>JAYSVE010000707.1:0-7882 GCA_043718725.1 Methylibium sp. | reverse complement strand
GGCGGCTCCTACGGCGGCTACCTGGTGGCCTGGATGAACGGCCACATCAAGGCCGGCCGTTACAGCGCCTATGTGTGCCATGCCGGCTGCTTCGACTGGACCGCGATGATTGCCGACGATGCCTACACCTGGCACGCCAAGGAACTCGGCGCCTGGTATTGGGACGACCCCGCCCGCGTCAACGCCCAGAGCCCGCACACCTTCGCACTGGCCATGCAGACGCCCACCCTGGTGATGCACGGCGCCCACGACTACCGCGTCCCCGACGCGCAGGGCCTGGCCTACTACAACACCCTCAAGGCCCGCGGCGTCGATGCGCGCCTGGTGTGGTTCCCTGACGAGAACCACTGGGTCCTGAAGCCGCGCAATTCGAAGCTCTGGTACGGCGAGTTCGTCGACTGGCTTCGGCTGCACGAAACCGACTCGTCGGGTGCCAGAGGCACGCGCAAGCGCAAGACCCTCGGCTGACGACGCCCGGATGCGTCCGGACCCAGGTATTGGGGGAAAATAGGTCGTCCACCGGACTCTCACCGGAGCCACCGCTTCATGCTGATCAACTTCTTCTTCACGCTGCGCGCCGCCAAGCTCAAGGTTTCCGTCAAGGAATACCTGGTGCTGCTCGAAGCCATCCAGGCCGGAGTGATCGACACCTCGGTCGATGACTTCTATTACCTCGCGCGCACCTCGCTGGTCAAGGATGAGGCCCAGTTCGACAAGTTCGACCGCGCGTTCGCCGCCTACTTCAAGGGCGTCGAATTGCTCACCGACTTCACCCAGGACATCCCGCTCGACTGGCTGCAGAAGAAGCTCGAACTCGAACTCAGCCCGGAGGAAAAGGCCGCCATCGAGAAGATGGGCTGGGACGAGTTGATGGAAACCCTCAAGAAGCGCTTCGAAGAGCAAAAGGAGCGCCACGAGGGTGGCAGCAAAATGATAGGAACCGGCGGCACCAGCCCGTTCGGCGCTTATGGCTACAACCCGCAGGGCATTCGCATCGGCCAGGACAAGAGCCGCAACAAGAGCGCGGTGAAGGTCTGGGACCAGCGCCAGTTCAAGGACTACGACGACAACCTCGAACTCGGCACGCGCAACATCAAGGTCGCGCTGCGCCGGCTGCGCCGCTTTGCGCGCGAGGGCTCGGAAGAAGAGCTGGACCTGGACGACACCATCCGCGCCACCGCCGCGAACGCCGGCTGGCTGGACATCAAAATGGTGCCAGAGCGCCACAACAAGGTGAAGGTGCTGCTGCTGATGGACGTGGGCGGCACGATGGACGAGCACATCCACCGGGTCGAAGAAATCTTCAGCGCCGCCAAGTCGGAGTTCAAGCACCTGGAGTTCTATTACTTCCACAACTGCGTCTACGACTTCATGTGGAAGAACAACCGGCGCCGCTACAGCGAGAAGTTCCCGACCTGGGACATCATCCGAAAGTACAACAAGGACTACAAGCTGATCTTCGTCGGCGACGCGACGATGAGCCCGTACGAGATTTTGCAGCCCGGCGGCAGCGTCGAATACAACAACGAAGAACCGGGCGCCGAATGGTTGCAGCGTCTGACGAATGCGTTCCCCAAGTTCGCCTGGATCAACCCCGAGCCGCAGGGCGTGTGGGGCTACCGCCAAAGCATTGCGGTAGTCCAGCAGTTGATGAACCAGCGCATGTTTCCGCTCACGCTGCAAGGGCTGGAAGGAGCCATGCGGCTGCTCGGCAAATGATCCTGCGCGCAGCAGCCACGGCCGGCACGCTGGTCGTGGTGCTTGGGTTGACGGGATGCGCCAACCTCGACTTCTTCAAGGCCACGCCGGACGCGAACGCGGCCAAAGCGGCCGCGGCGCCGAACCCGGAGCGGGCGTTGTACGCGCTGGACATCGACGCGCCCGAAGCCTTGCGTTCGCTGCTCACGAACTACCTCGACCTGGCGCGCTTCCAGAACGCGCCCGAGGCCGACGGCATCAACACCGCCGAGCTCGACCGCCTGGTGGCGGCCGCCCCGGCGCAGGCGCGCGCGCTGCTGGAAACCGAGGGCTATTTCAATGCCCAGGTGCAGGTGACGCGTGGCGTCGGGGCCAACGGCATGCCGCTGTTGCGCGTGCTCGTCACGGTCGGCGCGCGCACCCTGGTCGAGCAGGTGACCATTGACGTGGTCGGCCCGCTGCAAACAAGCGCCGTGGCAGGCGACGCCCAGGCCCAGGAAGAACTGGCCAGGTTGCGCCGGCAGTGGCTGCTGCCGAAGGGGCAGCCGTTTCGCCAGCCCGCCTGGAGCATTGCCAAGAACACCACGCTGGCCAATCTGCGGGCCGAAGGCTACCCCGGCGCCGAATGGAAGAACACGAACGCGCAGGTCGATGCCACATCGCAAAGCGCGCGCCTGGCCCTGGTGGCCGACAGCGGCCCCTTGTACAGGCTCGGCGCGCTGAAGATCGAGGGGATCCAGCGCCACGAAGAAACCACGGTGCGACGTCTGGCGGATTTCGGCGCCGGCACGCCTTACAGTGAAAAGCGCTTGCTCGACTTCCAGGAGCGTCTGCAACGCCTGGGGCTCTTCGAAGGCGCCAGCGTCGAGATCGACCCCGACCCCGCCAACGCCGAAGCCGCCGAGGTGCTGGTGCGCGTGAAAGAGTTGCCGCTGCAGCAAGCGACCATCGGCGTCGGCTACAGCGCCAACACCGGGCCGCGCCTGACCTTGGAGCACACCACCCGCAGGCTTTTCGACAAGCCCTGGATCGCCAGGAACAAGTTCGAAATCGGCCCGGACCTGAAGTCCTGGCAGGGCGACCTGACCTCGCACCCGCTGGACGGGCAGTACCGCAACCTGCTGGCCGGCAACGCCGAGCGTTTGCGCTCAGCCAACGAAGTCCGAACCTCCTGGAATGCGCGCATCGGCCGCACCCAGGACACGCCGCGCATCGAGCGCCTCTACTTTGTCGAGTACGCGGTGGCGCGCCTTGACAACGCCGCGGGCCGGGCCACCAACAAGGCCTTGTCCTACAACTACCACTGGGTTTGGCGCGATGTCGACAGCGTGCTGCTGCCGACCCAGGGCTCGACCTATTCGGCCCAGGGCGCCCTGGGTTATGCGCGCAGCTCCAACCAAGACAATGGCCCGTTCAGCCGGGTCTACGGCCGAGCCACCTGGTACCGGCCGCTGGGCGCCGCCTGGTACGCGACGCTGCGCGCCGAGGCCGGCCAACTGTTCGCCGCCGACAATGTCGGCGTGCCCGACACCCTGTTGTTTCGGGCCGGTGGCGACGAGTCGGTGCGCGGCTATGCCTACCGCACCCTGGGCCCGACGCGCAATGGCGCACTCGCCAGCGGACGCGTGTTGCTGACCGGCAGCGCCGAAGTGGCGCGCCCGATCTCCGAGCGTCGACCGGCATTCTGGTGGGCCGTCTTCGTCGACGCGGGCAACGCCGCCGACCGGTGGAGCGCGCTGAGACCGGCGCTGGGCTACGGAGTCGGGCTGCGTTGGCGCAGCCCCGTCGGGCCGTTGCGGCTGGACCTGGCCTACGGGCAGGAAGTGCGCAAGGCCAGGGCGCATTTGAGCGTGGGCATCGCGTTCTGACAGCGGCACCGATGAATCCGCCCGACACGCCGCCTGCCGCCCCCGCAGCCCCGCCACGCCGCCTGCGACGCGGGCTGATCGCGGCGTTCGGCACCTTTCTGGCGCTGGCGCTGCTGCTGCTCGGCGGGCTGGGCGCGCTGGTCTGGCTGGCGGCCAGCGAACCCGGCACGGCGTGGTTGCTCGGCAAGGTTCCCGGGCTCGTCGTCAGCATTCCCAAAGGGGCCTTGACGCGTGACTTCGAAGCCGAGCGGGCCGAACTTGACCTGCCAGGCGGCAAGAAGCTGGTCCTGACGGCGGTCGGCTGGCGCGGCCTTGGCCTGCGCCGCGCGAGCGATCCCGAGCTGTGGCTGCGGATCGGCATCGACGAGCTGTATGCGCGGCGCATCGATCTCGTCGGCACCAGCAGCCAGCCTTTGGAGGCGCCTTCGTCCCTGCGCCTGCCGTTTGAGTTGGACGTGACGCTGTTGCGGGTGGCCGAACTGCACGCCCCCGCCCTGGGCGACCAGCCGGTGCGCGAGTTGCGTGCCAAGCTGCACCTGAGCACCGACGCCGGCGCGGTGCACCGCGTCGATGCGCTGAGCCTGGCCTGGGGGCGTCTGCTCGCCACCGGCGCGGCCCACATCGCCAGCGACGCGCCAATGACACTGGCGGCCAACATCGGCCTGCGCCAGGACGCCAGCGACGGCGTCGCGGCCTGGAGCAGCCAGGCCAGCCTGACCGGCCCGCTGTTGGCCCCGTTGCTGCAAGCCACGTTGCGGGCCCAGCCGACATCGAAAGGATCGCCGCCGCCTGCGCCGCAGTCGCTGGACCTGCGCGCCAGCTTGCGGCCGTTTGCGGGCTGGCCGCTGGCCGATCTGCGGCTCGACACCCAGAACCTGGACCTGGCGGCCTTTCACGCCGCCGCACCCCGCACCGCGCTGAGCGGCGAGGCGCTCGTGGCAACCCAGGCGCTGGACCAACCCGTGGTGGTGACGCTGCGCCTGACCAATGCCCAGGCCGGGCTGTGGGACGCCGGCCGGCTGCCGGTGCGCAAGCTGGCCGTCGAATTGCTTGGCCGCGCCAACGACACCGGCACACTGGACTTGCGCGCGCTCGACGCCGAACTGGGCACCCAGGGCCAGGCGGCGGGCCAGGTGCGGGGCCAGGGCCGCTGGACGCCGGAGCGCTGGACGCTGGACGCCAGCTTGAAGGCAGTCCAGCCCTCGCTGCTCGATGCACGCGCCCCGGCCATGCAGGTCAGCGGGCCCGTCACCGCGACCGGCACCGGCTTCGGGTCTGGCGGCGCTGACGCCGCCACGGTCGACCTCAAGACCGACCTGGCCGGGCAGCTCAGCGGCGCGCTGTTGCGCACCCAGGTCCAGCGCGACCAGCTGCACAGCGTGCAACTCAAGCTCGACGCCCAGTTCAACCCCTTGCGCATCGACGTGCGCGACCTGCAGGCCCGGACCGGCGCGGCCCAGGCGACGCTGTCGGCCCGCCTGACGCGGACTCAGCGGGCCGCCGCCTGGCGGGTCGCCGGCCAGGGGACGCTGGTCGACTTTGATCCGTCGCCGTGGTGGCCGGGCCGCGAGGATTCCCCGTGGCGCAAGGGCCCACACCGGCTCAATGCCAAAGGCGAGGTCGATCTCATCGTGCCGCCGGGCATGGCGGCGCAGGCCCTGGGCGACCAGCTCATGGCGCTGCGCGGCCAGGCCCAATTGACCCTCAGAAACAGCCTGCTGGCCGGCGTGGCGCTGAGTGGCGACATCCAGTTGAGCAGCGCCGACGCCGCCCTGGCAAAACCCTTGCTGAGGCTCGACCTGGCCGGCAACAGCCTGCGTGCCGAGGGCCATCTGAGCACCGCTGTGGCTGCCGGCAGCGGCGCCGACGATCGTTGGGAACTGGCGTTGGCCGCGCCGGCCCTGGAGCGGCTGGCCCCGCTGGTCGAGTTGCTGTGGCCCGGCGGCGGCGCCAACCGCGTGGCCGGTGGCTTGACCGCGAAGGCGCGCGTGAACGGCCGCTGGCCCGCCATCAGCTCCCAGGGTGAACTCGATGCGACCCGCCTTCGGGCCGGCGCGCTCAGCGTGCAGCGCGCCCAGGCCCAGTGGAAGGTGGGCAGTTCACTCGAAGCCGCCATCGAGGCCCAGGCCAGCCTGACCCAGGCCGCCTGGGGCGACACCGGCGTCGCCTCGGTCCAGCTTCAAGCCAAAGGCACCGGTCGGGCGCACAGCGTCGAGATTCGGGCCGAGTCGAAAGCGCTGCCGCCGGCATTGCGCGAGGTTTTTCAGGCGGCCCAGCCGAGCCCGAAATCCAGCCCGGGCGCCGCGCCGGTTGCCGCTGCGGGAGCGCCGGCCGATGCCGCGCGCCGACCCGGCAACGGCGTCGCGCTGTTGCAAGCGCAAGGCGGGTTGCTGGCCGGACCGGCCGACGCCGGCGTGGGCGGCTGGAAGGGCACGCTGAGCCGGCTCGAACTGCTGGACGGCGCGGGGCCGGCCGCGCCGTGGGTGCGGGCCCGCGATCTGGCGCTGGAGGTGCAATGGGCCGGCGGGCCGGCCCGGCTGAATGTTCAACCCGGGCGGGTCGAGGTCCTCGGCGGGGCCTTGCGTTGGAGCCGGCTGGCCTGGCAACAGGCGCAGGGCGCGGCACCCGGCCAGATCGACGTGCAGGCGGACATCGAACCGCTTGCGGTCGCGCCCATGCTGGCCCGCTGGCAACCCAGTTTCGGCTGGGGTGGCGACCTGCAAATGGCCGGGCGCATCAACCTGCGCAGCGCCCCGAGCTTCAGCGCCGAGGTGGTCGTCGAACGCCAGGGCGGCGACCTGACGGTGACCGACGAAATCAGCACCCAGGCGCTCGGGCTGAGCGACCTGCGCCTGGCGCTGGACAGCAAGGACGGGGTGTGGAGCTTTACCCAGGCGCTGGCCGGCAAGTTCCTTGGCGTCGGTGCGGGCGCCGTGGTGGCGCGCACCTCGCCACAGGCCTTGTGGCCGAGCGCCGACACGCCGATCCAGGGCGTGCTGGAATTGCAGGTGGCCAACCTCGGCACCTGGGGCACCTGGGTGCCCGCCGGGTGGCGGTTGGGCGGTGAACTGCGCACCAGCGCCGCCATCGGCGGGCGCTTTGGCGCGCCCGAATACACCGGTGAGATCCGCGGCAAGCAGTTGAGCGTTCGAAATTTCCTTGAAGGCGTGAACGTCAGTGAAGGCGACGTGCTCATCGCCCTGCAAGCCACCACGGCGCGCATCGAACGTTTCTCGGTGCGTGCCGGCACCGGGACTCTGCAAGTCGAAGGCACGGCCAGCCTTGGCGAAGCGCCGAAGGCCCAGCTCAAGCTGGTGGCCGACAAATTTCAGTTGCTCGGCCGGGTCGACAGGCGGGTGGTGACCAGCGGCCAGGGCCAACTGCAGCTGGACCGCCAGACTTTGACGCTGGACGGCCGGTTCGAGATCGACGAGGCGCTGATCGACTTCAGCCGCAGCGACGCACCCAGCCTGTCGGACGACGTGCAGGTGCGTCGCGCCAGGCCGGCTGACGATCCCAAGGCCGCCGCACCCAGCCCGAACACCACCGGCCCTGCCGCGGCCCCGACCCGCAAGGTCGCGCTGGACCTGCGCGTCGGCCTGGGTGAGCAACTGCGCCTGCGCGGCCGCGGGCTGGACACACGCTTGCGAGGCGACTTGCGCATCACCTCGCCGGCCGGGCGCCTGGCCATCAATGGCACGGTGAATGCAGTTGACGGCACCTATGCGGCCTATGGCCAGAAGCTGGCCATTGAACGTGGCACGGTCAGCTTCAACGGCCTGCTGGAGAACCCCCGCCTGGATATCGAGGCCACCCGTCCGGACAGCGACGTGAGAGTCGGCGTGGCCGTCACCGGCACCGCGGTCAATCCGAGGGTGCGGCTGTTTTCGGTGCCCGAATTGTCGGAACTCGACAAGCTCTCCTGGCTCGTGTTGGGCCGGGCCAGCGATGGCCTGGGCCGCGGCGACACCGCGCTCTTGCAACGCGCCGCCGTGGCGCTGCTGTCGGGTGAAGGCGAAGGGGTGACCGACCAGGTCGTCAAGGCCATCGGCCTGGACCAGGTGTCCTTGCGTCAAAGCGGCGGCGAGGTGCGCGAAACCGTCATCTCGCTGGGCAAACAACTCTCGCGTCGCTGGTACGTTGGTTACGAGCGCGGCCTGAACGCCACCGCCGGCACCTGGCAATTGATCTACCGCATCGCCCAACGCTTCACACTGCGCGCGCAGTCGGGCCTGGACAACTCACTGGATGTGATCTGGACCTGGCGCTGGCAATGAATTGCGCCCGAAGGGGATCGTGTCGCGCCCTGGTCATTT
>JAYSVE010000706.1:0-3339 GCA_043718725.1 Methylibium sp. | reverse complement strand
GCTCCCGGGGTCTTGCTCTTCATCAAGGTCATCGCGGTGCCGATCAGCGCGGACACCTCGCTCATGTTGCCGGGCACGATCATGGTGTTGTTCTTCTGGGCCAGTTGGGCGTAGGCCTCGACCGCCTTTTCGGCCACCTTGAGCTGCACGGCCTGCTCACCACCGGGCGAGCGGATCGCTTCGGCGATCTTGCGGATGGCTTCGGCGGTGGCGTCGGCCACCGCGATGATCGCCGCGGCCTCGCCCTGGGCGTTGTTGATCTCGGCCTGGCGCTGGCCTTCGGAGCGGGCGATGAAGGCTTCGCGCTCGCCGGTGGCGATGTTGATCTGCTCCTGCTTGCGGCCTTCGGAGGCGGCGATCAGCGCGCGCTTCTCGCGCTCGGCGGTGATCTGGGCCTGCATCGAATGCAGGATCGCGGCCGGCGGCGTGAGGTCCTTGATCTCGTAGCGCAGCACTTTCACACCCCAGTTCGACGCCGCCTCGTCGAGCGCGCTGACGACCGACGCGTTGATCGTGTCGCGCTCCTCGAAGGTCTTGTCGAGTTCCATCTTGCCGATCACTGAACGCAGCAGGGTCTGCGCCAACTGGGTGATCGCGAAGATGTAGTTGCTCGACCCGTAACTCGCGCGCATCGGATCGGTCACCTGAAAGTAGATGATGCCGTCGACCTGCAACTGCGTGTTGTCCTTGGTGATGCAGACCTGGCTGGGAACGTCGAGCGGCACTTCCTTCAACGAATGCTTGTAGGCCACCCGTTCGACGAAGGGCACGACGAACTTCAGCCCCGGCGTGAGGGTGCGGTCGTACTTGCCCAGACGTTCGACGACCCAGGCGTTTTGCTGCGGCACGATCTTGAAGGTCTGGTAAATGAAGATCGCGGCGATCGCGGCGAGTACGAGTGCAATTTCCATGGCGCAGCCTTTGTAGTGAGTGAGTCGATGTTTGCTTTGGGAGAGGGTCGCGGGATCAATGCGGCGGCGCCGGGGCCAGGACCAGCCAGTTGCCTTCGACGGCCGCCACCACATGTTCGCCGGAGGTCACGGCCGCGCCGGGCGCCAGGCGCGCGGCCCAGGTCGAGCCGCGGTGTTGGACCCGCGTGGTGCGGTCTTCGGCCCACGTGGGCACGTGCACCCGGTCGCCGATGTCCAGGTTGACGTCGCGGTTCTCGCGCGCCGGCGCCGAGCGCGGCTGGCTGGCCCGGTGCCAGTGCCACAGTGCGGTCGCGCCGCCGCCGATCACGGCCGCGCTGACCAGTTGCACCGTGGCCGACAGCCCCAGGTGGGCGGCGAGGGCGGCGGCGGCCAGGCCGAGCGCGATCATCAACAGGTAGAAGGTACCGGTGGCCAGTTCGGCGGCGACGACCACACCGGCCGCAACCCACCACAAGGTCGGTGTCGAGAAATCCATGGCAACTCCTTGTGACGGCTGTGTTTCGGGTGGCCGCTTGGGCGCGCCAGCAGTGTAGAGGCTGGCCCTACACTTCGCGCTTCCCGCATTTTCACCGCCTCGACACCCGGGGGTTTGCCCATGCTTCGATTCCGCTTTCCGATCGTCATCATCGACGAGGACTACCGTTCCGAGAACACCTCCGGCCTGGGGATTCGGGCCTTGGCCGAGGCCATCGAGAAAGAGGGTTTCGAGGTCCTGGGCGCCACCAGCTATGGCGACCTGAGCCAGTTCGCGCAGCAGCAAAGCCGCGCCAGCGCCTTCATTTTGTCGATCGACGATGAAGAGTTCAAGGGCGGGCCGGATCTCGACCCGGCGGTGTTGAACCTGCGCAAGTTCATCAAGGAAATCCGCTTCAAGAACGCCGAGATTCCAATCTACCTGTATGGCGAGACGCGCACCTCGCAACACCTGCCCAACGACATCTTGCGCGAGCTGCACGGGTTCATCCACATGTTCGAGGACACGCCGGAATTCGTGGCGCGTCACATCATCCGCGAAGCCAAGAGCTACATGGACGGCCTGGCGCCGCCGTTCTTTCGCGCCCTGGTCGACTACGCTCAGGACGGCTCGTATTCATGGCATTGCCCCGGCCACTCCGGCGGCGTGGCGTTCCTGAAGAGCCCGGTGGGCCGCATGTTCCACCAGTTCTTCGGCGAGAACATGCTGCGCGCCGACGTTTGCAACAGCGTTGACGAACTCGGCCAACTGCTGGACCACACCGGCCCGATCGCCCAGAGCGAGCGCAACGCCGCGCGCATCTTCAACGCCGACCACTGTTTCTTCGTGACCAACGGCACCAGCACCAGCAACAAGATGGTCTGGCACCACGCGGTGGCGCCCGACGACGTGGTGGTGGTTGACCGCAACTGCCACAAGTCCATCCTGCACGCCATCATCATGACCGGCGCGGTGCCGGTGTTCCTGCGGCCCACGCGCAACCACTACGGCATCATCGGGCCGATCACCCAGGCCGAGTTTTCGCCGGAGACGATTCGCAGGAAGATTGCCGCCAACCCGCTGCTCAAGGGCGTCGACGCCGCATCGGTCAAGCCGCGCATCCTGACCTTGACGCAAAGCACCTACGACGGCGTGCTCTACAACACCGAGACCATCAAGCACTCGCTGGACGGCTACATCGACACGCTGCATTTCGACGAGGCCTGGCTGCCGCACGCCGCCTTCCACAAGTTTTACGGCAGCTTCCACGCGATGGGCAAGAACCGCGTGCGACCCAAGGATCAACTGGTGTTTGCCACCCAGTCGACCCACAAGCTGCTGGCCGGCCTGAGCCAGGCGTCGCAGGTGCTGGTGCAGGACTCGCAGACCCGCAAGCTCGACCGCCACCTGTTCAACGAAGCCTATTTGATGCACAGCTCGACCAGCCCGCAGTACGCCATCATCGCCTCGTGCGACGTGGCGGCGGCCATGATGGAAGCGCCCGGCGGCCCGGCGCTGGTCGAGGAAAGCATTTCCGAGGCGCTGGACTTCCGGCGCGCCATGCGCAAGGTCGACAAGGAATATGGCAAGGACTGGTGGTTCAAGGTCTGGGGACCCGACAAACTGGCGACCGAGGGCATCGGCAAAAGCAGCGACTGGGTGCTCAAGTCGGGCGACAAATGGCACGGCTTCGGCGACCTGGCCGAGGGCTTCAATTTGCTGGACCCGATCAAGAGCACCATCATCACGCCGGGCCTGGACATGTCGGGAAAGTTCGCCAAGAGCGGCATCCCGGCCAGCATCGTCACCAAGTTCTTGGTTGAGCACGGCGTGGTGGTCGAGAAGACCGGGCTCTATTCGTTCTTCATCATGTTCACGATCGGCATCACCAAGGGCCGCTGGAACACGCTGCTGACCGCGCTGCAGCAGTTCAAGGACGACTACGACCGCAAC
>JAYSVE010000705.1:0-3340 GCA_043718725.1 Methylibium sp. | reverse complement strand
CCAGGCCCGCGCCATGGCCAAGGGCACGCGCTTCGGCAAACAGGCGCAAGAGGCCGCCTGGCAAAGCGCCGAGGTCGACGCGCTGTACCGCCTGGCCGCCGCCGGCGTGCGCGTGCCGCGGCCGCACAACTTCTTCGACGGCGTGTTGCTGATGGAGCTGGTGACCGACGAATACGGCGACGCCGCGCCGCGCCTGAACGACGTCGGCTTTACAGCGCCGCAGGCCCGCGCCCACCACGCCAGGCTGCTGACCGAGGTGGTGCGGATGCTTTGCGCCGGCGTCGTGCACGGCGACCTGTCCGAGTTCAACATCCTGCTGGCCGCCGATGGCCCGGTCATCATCGACCTGCCGCAGGCGGTCGACGCGGCCGGCAACAACCACGCCAAGCGCATGCTGCTGCGCGACGTCGACAACCTGCGCGGCTTCTTCGGGCAGTTCGCGCCCGAACTGCTGCAAACCCACTTCGGCCTGGAGATCTGGGACCTGTACCAGCGCGGCGTGTTGAACCCCGAGGCGGTGCTCAGCGGCCACTTCGAGCGCAAGGCCGGCGCGGTGGACGTGGGCAGCGTGCTGCGCGAGATCGACGACGCCCGCGCCGAAGAGGCGGCGCGGCGGCTGCGCATGCTGACCGGCACCTGACCGGCGCGCCGCCCCCGCCCGGGCCGCGCTTCAGTGCCGCGCCGGGCCGCGCGGCGAGAAACTCGAACGTCGCGCGCCGCGACTGCGGCGAATTCAGGATGTCCAGGTGGCCGGTGCCGAGAAACGGGTCATGGATGCCCTGGCCGACCAGGTCGAGTTGCTCGGCACCCCGGATCGCGGCGCTCCTCGAGAAGTCGGTCGCCCGGCCGAACGCGTCTTCGGCCGGCACTGGCGCGATCACGCCGTCCTGCAGCGGGAAGAACACAAAACTCTTGTCGGCGTTGCGGATGACCAGCGTGCGCGTCGCGCCATGGCGCGCGCGCCAGCGGTCTTCGCGGTCGCACTCGGCGTCGTCGGCGCGCGCGCCGTTGAGCAGCTTGAGGAAGGGCGTGTTCGGCGAACCCAGTTCCTGGCACACCGCGCTGTGCGGCGTGAAGCCGCCGGCGGCCGGCGCCTGCCAGTAGTTCGCGGCCGACGGCGAGCAGTTGATGATGCCCTGGTTCGGGCCGTCGATGGCGACGAAGCGGCGCACCCTGTGGCGGGCCTGGTCTTGGCGGAACCACTCGCGCGCCAGCGTCACGCCCAGGCTGTGGGCGACGATGTCGACCTCTTTGGCGCCGATGCCTGTCGAATCCAGGGTTTCATGAGCGTTGTCTCCGGGTGGGTTGGGGTGAGAGAAAGGTCGTCAGAAGGTCGTCCGACGCACAGATCAAGTCCGCCGCGCCTTGGGCGCCGCCTTGATGGCGCGCAGCCGGCCCACCACGCCACTGGGAAAGTGGTAGACCGACAGCACGAACAAGATGCCCAGCCACAGCAGCCAGCGGTCGGGCGAGACCAGTTGCGACAACACCGGCACGCCTTCGAGCGCGCCGGCGGCGATCTTCAGCAAGTCCTGCAGGTAGTTCTGGGCGATGACGAACAGCACGGCGCCGACCACCGCGCCGTAGATCGTGCCCATGCCGCCGATGACGACGATGAGCAGGATGTCGAGCATGATCTCGAAGCTGAGGGTCGTGTCCGGGCCGTTGTAGCGCAGCCAGAGCGCCAGCAGGCAACCGGCGGCGCAGGCAAACAGCGCCGACAGCACGTTGCTGAGAGTGCGGTACACCACGGTCGGGTAGCCAATGGCCTCGGCGCGAAAATCGTTCTCGCGGATCGCCTGCAAGACCCTGCCGAACGGCGAGTTGACGATGCGCAACAGGGTCAGCACCAACCCGGTCGTGGCGATGAACAGCAGGTAGTAGCTGAGCAGCCGGCCGTCGACCGCGACCCCCAGCAACGGCTGGTCGAGATACTGGGTGCCGGGCTGCAGCGCCGTCGGCACCTTGAAGGTCAGGCCGTCTTCGCCGCCGGTGAAGTCGGACAACTGCGACGCCAGCGTGAGGAAGGCCGAGGCCACCGCCAGGGTGATCATCGCGAAGAAGATGGCCTTGACGCGCAGGCTGAACGCGCCGATCAGCAGCGACAGCAGCAGCGAGCCCAGCATCGCCGCCCCGACGCCGATGGCCATCGCACTCCAGGTCGGCCCCAGCCGCGTGCTGGCGATGGCCACGCCATAGGCGCCGATGCCGAAGAACATGGTGTGCGCGAAGCTGACGATACCGGTGTAGCCCAGCAGCAGGTCGAAGCTGGCCACCAGCACGATGAACACCAGGATCTTCGCCGCCACGTTGAGCGCCTTGGTGCCGGGAAAGATGAACGGCGTCAGCGCCAGGCCGAGCACGATGGCGATGAGCAACAACGCCAGCCAGCGGCTGCGCGGCAGGTCGTGGGAGAGCAGGCGGTTGAGCATCGCGGGCTAGCGGTTGGCCACCGGATACAAGCCCTGCGGCCGCCACAGCAATATCACCACCATCAAACCGATGTTGGAGAACATCGCCACCTTGGGCTCCAGGAAGCCGGTGTAGTTGGCCATCAACCCGACCAGCACCGCGCCGACAAGGCAGCCGAGCGTGGAGCCCAGCCCGCCGATGATGATGACGATGAAGATCAGCACGTTGACCTGAGCGCCCATCTGCGGGATCACGCTCTGCTGGTAGAGCCCCCACAGCACCCCGCCCAGCCCGGCCAGCGCCGAGCCGGCGACGAACACGCCGACAAACAGGTTGCGGATGCGGTAGCCCAGGCTCTCGACCATTTCGCGGTCTTGCACACCGGCGCGGATCAGCAGGCCGAGCTTGGTGCGGTTCAGCGTGAACAGCATCGCCAGCAGCACGGCCGCGCCCACGACCACCGCCACCAGGCGGAACTTCTCCACCGCCGCGTCGCCGAACAACAGCGAGCCGCGCAGCGCGGCGGGCAGCGGCAGCGGAATCTGCGCCGGGCCCCAGACAACCTTGATCAGTTCCTCGCCGATGATCATGCCGCCCATGGTGATGAGGATCTGCTTCAGGTGCTGGCCGTACACCGGTCGCACCAGCACCCGCTCGAAGGCCCAGCCCACCGCGCCGGCCACCGCCATGGCCACCAGCATCGCGGGGAAGATCGCCGCCAGGTTGCGCCACAGGCTTTCAGAGGCGGTCCAGTCCGACATCGTGCCAAGCACGCTGGTGGCCACGAACGCACCGAGCGCGATGAACACGCCGTGGCCGAAGTTGAGCACGTCCATCAGCCCGAACACCAGCGTCAGGCCCGAGGCGATGATGAAGATGATCATGCCCATCGCCAACCCCGCCACGGTGAGCGTGAGCCAGGTCGACG
>JAYSVE010000704.1:0-7902 GCA_043718725.1 Methylibium sp. | reverse complement strand
CCGGCCGGACCTGGTCGAACGGCGGCAGCCCGTGCGCGGTGCGCCAGGGCAGCAACAGCGGGTTGTCAGTGGCGCTTGTCATGCAGTCTCCGTCTTCGGTCTCTGGGCCCTAAGGCTTTCCGCTTTTGATGGCGATCTCGTCTTTCTCGTCAAAGCGGCGGTTTTCGCAGGCCTTGGCAAACGCGTCGCGCTCGTTCTTGAGCGCGTAGGCCTTGGCATTGAACGCCGGCGTGCGGCTGTTGTAGCCATCGACGCGCTTGTCGAAGTCCAGCGCCTGGAGGTTGTAGGCATCGACCGCTTCCGCATTCGTGCGGTCCAGTGTCGCCATCTCTTCTTTCAACGCGGCGCCCAACGCGGCAATGGCAACCTTTTCCTGGTCGAGCGCCGCCTGCAACGCCACCGTTTCGGTGCCCAGACCGCGAACCTGGTCCTGCTTGGCCATGCAGTCGCGCAATTCGGCGCGGCTGAGCAGGGGCCCGCCGGCCTTGCCTTTACCGAAGCTGCCCGCCTTGGCCGGCTCCGCCCCCTGAGCCAACCCGAACACCGCCCAGGCACCCATGAAAATGAGGCGACTCGTGAACTTGTTGACCATGGGGACGCGGGCAGAGTTGGCGCAGGCGCGAATCATGCCACCGGCGTGCGCAGGGTCACGAATTCTTCTGCGACAGTGGGGTGAATCCCCAGGGTCGAATCGAACACCGCCTTGGTCGCGCCGGCGCGCATCGCCACGGCAAACCCCTGGACGATCTCGCCGGCCTCGGCGCCCACCATGTGCAAGCCCACGACGCGGTCGCTGGCGTCGGCGACCACCAGTTTCATCAAGGTGCGCTCGGTGCTGCCCGACAAGGTGTGGCGCAAGGCCCGGAACTCGCTGCGGTAGATGCGCACGGCGCCCAGCTTCGAGCGCGCCTGGGCCTCGGTCAGGCCGACCGTGCCGATGTTCGGATGGGTGAAGACCGCCGTCGGGATCAACTCGTAGTCCAGCGTGCGTTCGTCGCGGCCGAACAAATGGTCGACCAGAACCATGGCCTCGGCCAGTGCCACCGGCGTGAGCTGCACGCGCGAGGTCACGTCGCCCAGCGCGTAGACACCAGGCACGCTGCTTTGGTAGTTTTTATCGACGACGATGGCGCCGTTGCTGGCCAGCGTCAGGCCGATTTCCGCCAGCCCCAGGCCGGCCGTGTTGGGGCTGCGGCCGGTGGCATAGAGCACGGTGTCGGCCACCAGCGTGCCGCCATCGAGCAATGTCACCCGCAGGCCCTCGGCGCTCGGATCGATTCGGTGGACGTCGCTTCCGGTGCGCAGGTCGACGCCCTTCTTGCGCCTTTCGGCCGCAACAAAGTGGCGCACGTCGTCGTCGAAGCCGCGCAGCACCTGCTCGCCCCGGTACAACTGCGTCACCTGCGCGCCCAGGCCGCGAAAGATCGACGCAAATTCGCAGGCGATGTAGCCGCCGCCCACGACCACCAACCGCGCCGGGAACACCGGCAGGTCGAAGACTTCGTTCGAGGTGACGACATGTTCGCTGCCCGCAAAGGTTGGCACCGACGGCCAGCCGCCGGTGGCGACGAGGATGTTGAGCGCCTCGTGCACCACGCCGTCGACCTCGACCGCATGGGCCCCCACCAGGCGGGCGCGGCCACGCAACACGGTGGCGCCGGCGCCACTCAGCAACGCGTCGTAAATGCCATTGAGGCGCGAGATTTCGCGCCCGCGGTTGCCCTTGAGAAGCGCCCAATCGAGCCGCGGCGCCACGGCCGACCAGCCAAAGCCCTGCGCTTCTTCAAAGCCTTCCGCATAGTGCGCGGCAAAGCTGAAAAGCTTCTTCGGAATGCAGCCCAGGTTGACGCAGGTCCCACCCAACGCGGCCGCTTCGGCCACGGCCACGCGCGCGCCGCACATCGCGGCCATGCGCGCGGCGCGCACGCCGCCGCTGCCGGCACCGATCACGAAAAGGTCGAACGCGGGTGTGGACATGGCGAGTCTCCCCTTCTCTTGCGTGGTTCTCTTGCGTGGTTCTCTTGCGACGCTCTCTTGCGACGCTCTCTTGCGAGGTCCTCTTGCGACACTCTCTTGCGACCTCAACTTGCAAGATTCGCCGGTGGCGTCCGCCGGCCGGTCTGGCTTGCGAGAATAGCCGCCTGGACCCATCCCCGCGCCATGACCCCCATCGTTCGCACCGGCCTCATCGGCTACGGTTTTGCCGGCAAGACGTTTCACGCGCCGCTGATCGACGCCGTGCCGGGACTGCAACTCGTGGCGGTGTCCAGCAGCGCTGCCGCCAAGGTGCACGCCGACCGGCCGGGGCTGGACGTGATGGCCAGCGCCGCGGCGCTGATCGCGCGGGGCGACACCGATCTCGTCGTCATCGCCACGCCCAACGACAGCCACTGGCCGCTGGCACGGCTGGCCTTGCTGGCGGGCAAGCACGTGGTCGTCGACAAGCCCTTCGCCTTGACCTTGGCGCAGGCGCAGGACCTGGTCGCGCTGGCCACCGCGCAGGGCCGGGTGCTGTCGGTGTTTCACAACCGCCGCTGGGACGGCGACTTCATGACCGTGCGCCAGCTCATCGGGTCCGGCGAGCTCGGCCGGGTGGTGCATTTCGAGTCGCACTTCGACCGCTTTCGGCCACAGGTGTTGGCCCGTTGGCGCGAGCAGCCCGGCGCGGGGGGTGGGCTGTGGTTTGACCTTGGCCCGCACCTGCTCGACCAGGCACTGCAATTGTTCGGCTGGCCGCGGGCGATTCATCTGGACCTGGCGCGCCTGCGCGATGGGTCGGTGACGGATGACTGGTGCCACGCCCAGCTTCGCTACGACGGGCTGCGCGTGACCTTGCACGCCAGTGCCCTGGTGGCGCCCGGCGAGTTGCGTTTTGCGGTCCATGGGACGCGCGGCAGCTACGTCAAGCATGGCCTGGACACCCAGGAAGACGCGCTCAAGGCCGGCCAGACACCGCATTGGCCGGCCCAGGCCGGCTGGGGCGCGGACGCCGGCCACTCGGTGCTGACTTCGTTGCGCGGCGACACCCTCGTCGCCCGTGCCTGGCCGATCTTGCCCGGCCACTATGGCGCCTACTACGCCGGCCTGCGCGACGCGATTCAGGCCGGCGCCCCGAACCCGGTGGCGGCCGCGCAGGCCGTGGCCGTGATGGCCCTGATCGAGCTCGGCGTGCAAAGTGCCGAGCAGCGTCGCGAACTGCCGGCTCCGGCACTCGGCGCACCCGAAGTGCGCTGAATTCCAGCGCTTGGATTTGCTCCGGCGCTTGTCTGGCGCGGCCGACGGCGCGCCGGTTATTTCAACCCGGCCTGCACCACCGCGGCCATCCAAGCGTTCAGGCCATCTTCATGCGCCGCGGCGCGTTCGTTGATTTGCCTGACCATGTCGACCGGCAGCTTGCAGGCAAACGGCACCAACCCGGCGGCCGTGTCGCGCGCCCGGCGCTCTTTCTTGTCGGTCGCGGCGGCCGCACCCTGGGCAAAGCGGTCGGGCGCGAGCGAGGACTTCATCGTGCCGACGATCTTCATCGCCTTGTTCTTCTCGATATCGGTTTTCTTCATGCTCATCATGGCGCTTTCGGTGGGGTTGGAGGGCGATTGTCGCGCGCTCGTGGCCCATTGGGCCTCGATGGCTCTGTTCTAATCGCGCCTTTCGAGTCCTCGCCCCATGGCCCTCAAAGCCACCATCTTCAAAGCCAATCTGCAAATCGCCGACATGGACCGCAGCGTCTATGCCGACCACGGCGTCACCATTGCGCGTCACCCGTCGGAGACCGACGAACGCATGATGATGCGGTTGCTGGCGCTGGCGTTGCATGTGCCGGCCGACACCCAACACGGCACGCTCGAATTTGCCAAGGGCCTGTGGGACCCCGACGAGCCCGACCTGTGGCACAGGGACCTGACCGGCCAGTTGATCCACTGGGTCGAGGTCGGCCAACCCGACGACAAGCGGCTGATGAAGGCCAGCGGCCGCGCCGGGCGCGTCACCGTCATCTGCTTCAGCCAGAGCGCGCTGATCTGGTGGAGCGGCATCAAGACCAAGCTCACGCGCGCCCGCAACCTGCAAGCCTGGCAGGTCGACGCCGCGCAAAGCCAGGCGCTCGCGGCGCTGGCGCAGCGCACGATGCAGTTGCAGGTGACGGTGCAGGACGGCGCGGTCTGGGTCGGCGACGGCACCCGCACGGTCGAGATCACGCCGGTGCGGCTGGAGCTGGGCTGACGCGGCCCAACCCGGCGCGGGCCGGCGACGCTGACCCCACTGACGCACGGGGCGGGCACGACCAGGGACAATCGCGACTTCCGCAGCCCGGTACCTGCCCAAACCCAAGCCCATGCCCATCGCCGTCCCCCTTCCAATCGCCATCGAGCATCTGCCGCAACGGGGCCGCTTTCAGGCCATGCTCGACGCCCACCCCGGTGTCTGCGACTACCATCTCGACGGGACGGTGATGCACCTGACGCACACCGAGGTTGCCCCCGAACTGGCCGGCCGCGGTGTTGCCGCCGCGCTGGTGCAAGCGGCCCTGGCGCATGCCGACTCGGCCGGCTTGAAGGTCAACCCCGTGTGTTCCTATGTGCGCGCCTACATGCAGCGCCATCCGGAAACACTGGGGCTGCGGGCCTGAGGCGCGATGGCCTCCACCTGCCTCCGGCGAGCGCTGCTGCACCTGGTCGTCGTCATGTTCGCGCCGCTGTCCAACGCCATGTCTCAAGCCCAGACTTCCGCCGCTGCCGACGACCCGCATCTGTGGCTCGAAGAAGTCCAGGGCGAGCAGGCCCTGGCCTGGGTGCGCGAGCGCAATGCCGAGTCGCAAAAGATCTTGCAGGCGCGCCCTGAATACGAGCCGACGCGGGCGCGCATGCTGGAGATCCTGAATTCGAAGGAGCGCATCCCCAACGTCGTGCGCCGCGGCGACTGGTTCTACAACCTGTGGCAGGACGAGCAGAACCAGCGCGGCCTGTGGCGCCGCGCGACGCTTGCCGAATACCGCAAGCCGCAGCCGGCCTGGGAGACGGTGCTCAATCTCGACGCGCTGGCCGCGGCCGAGAAGGAGAACTGGGTCTGGGGCGGCGCGACCTGCCTGGGGCCGGTAGATACACGCTGCCTGGTTTCGCTGTCGCGCGGCGGCGCCGACGCCAAGGTCGTGCGCGAGTTCGACACCGTCACCAAGGCCTTCGTCGCCGATGGCTTTGTGTTGCCCGAGGCCAAGTCCGACGTCGCCTGGCTGGACACCGACACGCTGTACGTGGGCACCGATTTCGGCCCGGGGACGTTGACCGATTCCGGCTACCCGCGGGTCGTCAAGCGCTGGAAGCGCGGCACGCCGCTGGCGCAGGCCGTCACGCAGTTCGAAGCCGAAACCAAGGACGTGGCGGCCGGCGTCTCGGTCGACCGCACGCCGGGGTTCGAGCGTGTGGTGTTCAGCCGCTCGGTCGACTTCTACAACGAGAAGCGGTTCCTTCTGCGCAAGGGCAAGCTGATCCCGTTCGACCTGCCCAGCGACGCCCAGTGGCGCTTCTGGAACAGCGCCGGCGCCCGCCGCGACACCTTGCTGCTGGAGCTGCGCAGCGACCTGGCGGTGGACGGCCACACCTACCCGCGTGGCTCGCTGCTGGCCACCGATGCGTCCGCCTACCTCAAGGGCCGGCGCAGTTTCACCGCGCTGTTCACGCCGACGCCGACGCGCTCACTGGCCGGCTACACCACCACCCGCAGCCATGTGATCGTCAGCGTGCTCGACAACGTCGCGAGCCGGCTGGAGGAGTGGCGCCGCGGCGCCAAAGGCTTCGAGAAGCGCGAGATCGGGGCGCCCTTCCCCGGCACCTTGGGCGTGATGGCCTTGAGCGAGCCGATGCTGCGCAGTGATGCGCTGGCCGAGAACTACCTGCTGAGCTACACCGATTTCCTGACACCCGACTCGCTGCACCTCGCCAGCAGCGGCAGCGACGCGCGCCAGCGGCTGAAGTCGCGCCCGGCCTTCTTCGACGCGCAAGGCATGCGCGCCGAACAGTTCTTCGCCACCAGCCCCGACGGCACGCGGGTGCCGTACTTCGTCGTGTGGCCCCGCGACGCCAAGGCCGACGGCGACAACCCGACGCTGCTGTATGGCTATGGTGGTTTCCAGAATGCGCTGCAGCCCTGGTATTCCGGCGCTTTGGGCACGGCCTGGTACCAGCGCGGCGGCGTGCTGGTGGTGGCCAACATCCGCGGTGGCGGCGAATACGGGCCGGGCTGGCACCAGGCCGCGCTCAAGGCCAACAAGCAGCGCAGCTTTGATGATTTCATCGCCGTGGCCGAAGACCTGATCCGGCGCAAGATCACCGTCCCGCGCCACCTGGGCATCGAGGGCGGCAGCAACGGCGGGCTGCTGGTCGGCGCGGCCTTCACGCAGCGCCCCGACCTGTTCAATGCCGTCGTGTGCCAGGTGCCGCTGCTGGACATGAAGCGTTACCACAAGCTGTTGGCCGGCGCGTCGTGGATGGCCGAATACGGCAACCCCGACGACCCGGCCGAATGGGCCTTCATCTCGAAGTACAGCCCGTACCAGAACCTCAAGCCGGGCGTGAAGTATCCGAAGGTGTTGTTCGCCACCTCGACGCGCGACGATCGGGTGCACCCGGGGCATGCGCGCAAGATGGCCGCGCGCATGCTGGCGCAAGGGCACGAGGTGATGTACTACGAGAACATCGAAGGCGGCCATGGCGGCGCGGCCGACAACGCCCAGCGCGCGCACTTGCAGGCGCTCGAGTTCAGCTACCTGTGGCAGCAGTTGGGACGCTGAGAGCATGCCCGCGACGATTCCCCACGCCCATGCGGTGCTCGACTTCTGGTTCGGCGCACCCGGCGCGCCCGAGCATGGCCAGTTGCGCGCCGAATGGTTTCGCAAGGACAGCGGGTTCGACGCCGTGATCGCGCAGCGCTTCGGCGCGCAGGTTCAGGCGGCGCTGGCAGGCGGCCTGGCCGACTGGGCAACGAGTGCGGATATGGCGCTGGCGCGCATTCTTGTGCTCGACCAGTTCACCCGCAACATGTTTCGTGACACCGCCGGCGCGTTCTCTGGCGATGCGCTGGCCCTGGCCGGCGCGCGTGCCATGGTGGCGGCTGGACAGGACGCGACGCTGCGCCCGGAGCAGCGGGTTTTTGTCTACCTGCCGTTCGAACACAGCGAATCGCTGGCCCTGCAAGAGCAAAGCGTGGGTCTGTACCAGGCGCTCGCCGCGCAGGCTCCGGCCTTGGCCAACTACCTCGACTACGCCCGCCGCCACCATGCGGTCGTCGCCCGCTTCGGCCGTTTTCCGCATCGAAACGAGCTGCTGGGGCGGGCCTCGACGGCCGAAGAAGGGGCCTTCCTGAAGGAGCCCGGCTCGCGCTTCTGACGCGTCGGACCACGCCGGTCCGACCGCGCCGCTACCGGCGCACGACCGCCGATCCGGGTGCATAGTCCGCCGCCTTGAGCGGGCTTCGCGCGCTGATGAAGGCCTTCAGCATGTCGGCGTCGACAAAGCCGGTGTCGACATGGCCCGGGTGGTCCTTCATGCGCGGGTAGCCGTCGCCGCCGGCGGCCATGAAGCTGTTGATCGCCAGGCGGTAGGTCCTGGCCGGATCGATGGGCTGGCCCTGGATGCGCGCCTGCCGCACCCGGCCCGCCTCAATCTCCAGTTGCACGCCGGCAAACTGGGCAAACGCGCCAGCGCCCGGCGCCATCGCCGCGGCGGCATTCAGGTAGGCCAGCGCCTCCTGCCCGCTGAGGTCGACAAAGGCCAGCGTGCTGCCGAACGGGAACACCTTGAGCACATCGCGGTAGCTGATGTCGCCCGCCGGCAGCGAGTCGCGAATGCCGCCGGAGTTGAGCACGGCGAAGTCGGCGCGGGCCTTGTCCAGCATCGCCATGCCGGCGAACAC
>JAYSVE010000703.1:0-3343 GCA_043718725.1 Methylibium sp. | reverse complement strand
CCTGCCTGATTCAACTTTGCCGGCAGTTAGTCGAGGCAGGGATCGCCCCAGTCGTGTTCTCATATCACGAGGATATCGACGAGAAACTTGATGCCCTGCTGCCGAAAGGACTCAAGTCGGTCAACTATGCCGGCCTGGGCTTCAACCCTCTCCAGGTCGTTGGCTCAAGCCCGCTCGCGTACATGGACAACGTGGCGATGCTGCGAGACATCTTTGCCACCATCTTTCCGGACTTGGGCGATGTACAGTTGGGGCGAATTCGTGAAGCACTCAAACAGTGCTATACCGACCTAGGATGGAGCAATGCGAGTAGCGGCACCATTCCACCATTCAGCGCGTTTTTCGACATCCTCCGGGCGGAGCCCAAGCCGGACAAAGGAGTCATGCTGCGCCTGAGCGAATTAGCCGACTACGGCTTCTTTGCATCCACCAACGGCAGTGCCAGCCTGCTCGATACGGATGATTCCGCGATTGTCAAGATTCACGGAACACAGAATGAACTGTTGCAAAGAGCCTTCGCCTCTTTCGTATTGCACAACCTGTACCAAGCCATGTTTAGGCGGGGACCACAGAGCCGAATTACGCACGCGATCGTCTTCGATGAAGCGCACCGCGCGGCCAAACTCAAGCTGATTCCGACAATGGCCAAAGAGTGCAGGAAGTTCGGTTTGGCTTTGGTGGTGGCTTCCCAGGAAGTGAAGGACTTCGATGACTCGCTATTTACCGCCGTGGCGAGCTACTTGGCGTTGAGAGTCAACGAATCAGATGCCAAGAAGATGGCGCGAGTGATGGCGCCATCCGATAAGGTCGCGCTGTATGCGGATCGGATCAAGCAGACAGAGAAGTATCGCGCTTGGTACCTTACCGAAGGTATGAAGGCGCCAGTTGGCACCCAACTGACAGATGGCCAGTGAACGAATCGCAGGAGTGATGAGGTAGCGCTACGAAGGGCGCACAAACAGACTTGCGATTCGCTCGCCAGCTCGGTGTAGCGGCCGGGCAAGCTGACCGCCGGCACCGACCGCTTCTTGGCCGTTGAGAACCAGTCACCACTGGCTGCTACACGGCAGATGAGATGCACGCCAAGCGCGCGCATCTCGCGCGTCGGTTCCATGCATTCTCAATTTCTGCGCAACGTGGTCTTCACGTCGCCTGAGATGCCGCGCTGCCGTGTGCTTCTCATGTCAGTTCGATCCGATGCCATGCCACCACGGTGCCAGCCGAGGGCGCCAGGTGACCGGCGGAGTGAAGTAAAGGAGGAGAGCCGGTACTCCGGCTCGGGGGACATGAACGGAGCCGGTCGCCCGGCGCCCTCGGCTGGTGCGAGATCGGGCCGTTGCCGGCGTCAGGGCTTGCTTATTGCCTCGATCCTGTCGACCACCTCGCGTGCAGTAACGATGGCGATGCCTTGATGGCTGCCTATGGGAAGCAGATGTTTGCGGTCCCCGGTGACGATCCATTCGGCACGCGCGGCGACGGCCGCGGCAATGACATGATCGTCATCGGCATCGTTGGCGACCACGCGCGGCACGCTGGTGGGAGTGGCCAGCAAGACGAGCGCTGAGTACTGCGCCACCAGCGCTGCGATGCTGGTGCCGAAACGCTCGATGCGCGCCGAGAACTTCGGGTAACCCAGCGTATGCGCCAGTTCATCGAGCAGTACCTGACTGCTGAAGAATTCGATCGCCTCGCCCTCAATGGCCCACTCGATCAAGCGCCGAGGCGGCCCGTTCCACAGCAGCCCGGCGACCACGATATTCGTATCGAGCACCAGCCGCAGCGGCGGCTGGTGTGCCGAAGCCGGCATCAGCTCGCCCCGCGCATGCGTCGCCCGGCGCGCACCTCGCGTACCTCCTCCACGATCTCCTGCTCTATCTCGGGCGTGAGTTCCTCTCGTGGCGCGCGCTGCCACATCGCTTGAAGCGTCTCGCCGGCGCGGCGGCGCAACTGCTCGCGCAGCATCGCTTCCATCGCCTCGGCCGAAAGCAAGCCCGCATTGGCCGCCTTCTGCGCCAACTCGTCCGGCAAAGTGATCTGCACCGTCGTCATGTTCGTTCCCCTTGGCTGCTCGTGATCAAGCGCGACTACCCGCTTTGCGTTTCAACTGCCTGCGCATCCAACGCCGTGTGCCCGTCATTAGGCCACCATTCGCTACTCCGCAACGTCCAGTCCCGCACCGATCGCCTGCGCACGCGCCGCGCGGACGGCCTCGCCAATCTTCGGCCCGCTGAGCCCGCGTGCAGCGGCCTCGGCGGCGATTCCGGTGGTGTCGAAGGCCAGCGCCAGATTCAGCGCTCGTTGCAGCCGCGCGCGCGGCGGGTACGGCACTTCCTCTCGCCCCAGCCGCCCGCGCGCGTCGCATTCACAGGCCAGCAGCGCGTCGGCAAAGCGCTCGGGCCGGCGCAGCGCGTCGCAGCGCTCCAACAATCGAAGCACGGCCACCGCATTCAGTTCGCCGCTGCGGTGGACGTTGCCGTGCTCGCTGGCCACCACCTCGGCAAGTTCGCGGCAATCGACCGGCACGCGCAGGCGTTCGCACAGCGCGCGCAGCAGCTTCACGCTGCGCTGTTCGTGGCCGATGTGGCGAGGCAATGCGTCGGCGGGCGTGCTGCCCTTGCCCAGGTCGTGGCACAGGCAGGCAAAACGCACCGGCAGGTTGGCCCGCAGGCGTGCGCTCATCTGCAGCACCATCATCAGATGCACGCCGGTGTCGACCTCGGGGTGGTGGTCGGCCGGCTGCGGCACGCCCCAGAGCCGGTCCACCTCGGGCAGCAGGCGGGCCAGCGCACCGCAGTCGCGCAGCACGGCGAACAGGCGCGGTGGGTGCGCTTGCATCAGGCCACGCGAGAGTTCCTGCCAGACCCGTTCGGGCACCAGCGCGTCGACCTCGCCACTGGCCACCATGGCGCGGCACAGCGCCATGGTTTCGTCGGCCACCGTGAAGTCGCCGAAGCGCGCCGCGAAGCGCGCCAGCCGCAGGATGCGCACCGGGTCTTCGGCAAACGCCGGCGACACATGGCGCAGCAGCCTGGCGGCCAGGTCGCGCTGCCCGCCGTGGGGGTCGTGGATGACGCCCAGCGCGTCTTGCGCCATCGCGTTGATCGTCAGGTCGCGCCGGGCCAGGTCTTGCTCCAGCGTGACGTCAGCGGCGGCGTGGAACGAGAAGCCGGCATAGCCCGGCGCTGTCTTGCGCTCGGTGCGCGCCAATGCGTACTCTTCGCCGGTCTGCGGGTGGATGAACACCGGGAAGTCGTTGCCCACCACGCGGTAGCCCGCGGCCACCAGCTCAGCCGGTGAGCCACCGACCACGGTCCAGTCTCGGTCCTTGACCGGCAGGCCCAGA
>JAYSVE010000702.1:0-3345 GCA_043718725.1 Methylibium sp. | reverse complement strand
CGCGCACGAACTCGATGGCCGACCCGACGGCGTAGGCCAGCAAGGCCATGTGCAGCGCCACCAGCATCGCAATCGGCAGCTCGACCGCGCGCTGCGCCTGGCGCGTGACGGCCGCGCCGCCGCCCGGCGCGGGCGCGGTGCTGCTGTGGCCGTCGGCGCCGCCCAGCACCGCAATGCGGGCACGCAACAACGCCGGTGTCGAAGGCCACACCAGCAGCGCGACGGCCAGCAGGATGACCAGGGTTGCGGCCACCGTGGAACGCGAGACATTCGAGCTGCCGCGTTGCAGGCCATGACCGTAACCGGCCACGGCCACGGCGCGGGTGCGGCCGATTTCGTAGACCGACGGCATGTCCAACGCCTCGTCGGCCAGGGCGTCTTCCGACGCCTTGCAGGGCGCGCCGCGGCATGCGGCGCGGCGCGCGGCCAGGTAGGTGGCCGACTGGTACACGTCGCGCAGCGGCGCCACGCCCGCCTGCAGGTCCGGCGCAAATTCCAGCGGCAGGCTGGAGGCCACGACCAGGTTGCGCGTGAACGCCAGCGTGCGCGGGTGCAGGTAGCGCGCATCCATGTCGGTCGTGAAAAAGACCTTGTCCGAGAAGGTCTCGTGCAGCGCCTGCAGCACCAGAAGCTTGTCGTGCACGTCGTAGCCGATGATCCCGATGGCGCCGATCGGCCCCGCGTCGGCGGCCGCTTCACTGGCTTTGAGCGAAGCGGCCATGCGGCGCAGGTAGTCGAGCTGGTCGCGCGACTCCGGCCACTCGATGGCCGCCTCGGGGCGTGCGGACTTGTCCGGCGACGCCTTCTCGGCGCTCGCGCGTGGGGTCACGCCGTCGATGCCGCGAAAGAAGTACTGCGCCTCGAACTTGAGCAGCGTCGCCTCGCGCATGCGGTGGGTCAGCTCCGTGACCAGGCCCTGGGCATACAGCGAGTCGCGTTCGGCCACCAGCACCACGCGCCGCTTGGCCCCTTCGGGAAGCCGCAGGTTGAGTTCCTTGACCAGGCTGCGCAGCACCAGGCTGTCCGAGGCGATCGTGCGCCGGAACAACCCCGCCGGCAGGTCCTTTGGCGTCGTGAAGGTTTGCAGCCGCTCGGCCACGAAGTCCTGCAGCTTCTGGCCCTTGAGCATCTCGAAGTGGGCGTTCGGTGCGGTGCTGGAAGGGCTCAGGATTTCCGCGCGCGCCAGTTGCAGGTAGCCCGCGCGCTCTTGTGGCGACAGTTCAGTGTTCCGGGTGGCGCGCTCCAGATCCGTCAGCGCGACCCGCATGGCGTCCGAGGACGACGGGCCGATCACCGCGAGTTGCGGCGCCTTTGCCCGCTCACTACCGTCGAACAGCAGGCCCAGCGTGCGGGCCAGGTGGTCGAGCTTGGGCGCGGGCAGCGCCGTCTCGTCGATCCACAGCAGTGCGATCTGGTCGTAGCGCCGCGCCGACCGGGCCGAGTCGCCGCGCAGAATGGGGCGCTGCGACAGCAGCTCGTAGGCCACGTCCACGAAGCTCGCCGGGCAGTTGCCGCAGGCCTGGCGCGCCAGGTCGAAGCGCAGGATGCCGATGCGCCCGGCGTTGTCCGGCACATAGCCCTTGGCATGAAAGCCGGCCAGCAACGCGTAGCGCGTGCGGCGCCGGGTTTCCTCGGCACCGACAAACTGATTGCCCGGCACCAGCGCGGTGACGACAAGCGTGTCGCTGCGGTCCTTGTCGTCGTTGCGGTCCAGGCCCCGCCACAGCGAAGCCGGCGCGCGTCTTGCCAGGACCGTGGCATCGTCGCAGTCCGCGACCCGCGGCCACTGGGCCGGCTTGAGTTTGTCGCAGCGGGCCAGGCGCTCCGACTCGTGCCGCCGCATCGCGCCGAACGGGTCTTCCCACAGGCGCGACTCGACCTCCAGTACGGTCGGGGTCGATGTCTGCGCGCTGTCCTTCTCGGGCGGGCGAAGCGGGTCAAACGCACGCGGCGGCAGCAGCACGCTCGACACGAACGCAACCAGCACCGCCAGGCTCGCCCAGGGAATGTTGAAGCCAGACTTTTCCGTCATGTGCCCCCCAAGGGACCGCACACCCGACACCCCGGCCTGCCGGGGGCCGTTGCAGGGAGCGCAACCCGAGGTCACTCTACGCCGACCCGGGCGCCACCGCATCCGCTCATTTGCGTAGAGCCCCAAGCGGCGGCCGAAGCCTGGCGCGCTACCGAATGTGCCGCTAGCCCGGCCACGCCGCAATGAACGCGCGCTGCGCTCGGGTTTCGGGGGAATGCGCGACGGCCACGCTCTTGGCCATCACCTGCCACTTGTTGTGGAGGGTTGCCAGCGCCGCATTGCCATCCAGACCCTGCTCGCGCAGCCAGCAGCCCACCACCGTGCCGGTGCGGCCGATGCCGGCGCGGCAATGCAGGTAGACCGTGGCGTCGGCGCGCAGCGCGGCGTCGATCGCCGCCAGCGTGCGGCGCATGCCGTCGACGGAGGGCACGCCGAAGTCGGCGACCGAGAAGCGCTGAACCGACGCCGTGACGCCGCGGCCGGCCGCGGCCCGCGCCAGTGCGTCGGCGTACGGCGGCAAGGCCTCGCCTGGATGCGTCAGGTCGAAGCAATGCGTGACACCGGCGTCCAGCAGCGCCTGCATCTGCCACGCCATCACACCGGGGTCATCATCGGCCGGATACTCCCCGGCCAGCAGGCGGCCGGGCACCAGCCAGTAGCAATTGGCATGGGGGCGCGCAAGGGCGTCGCCGGGGGTGTTGATCAAGGCGTGATCGAAGGGGGTCAGCATGGCGGCACTTGAGTGGAACCGGCTTTGCCGGGCTACTTAAATCCCCGCGGGGGACGGCCGGCCCCGGTCGGCCTTGGGGCGCTCTTGAATCGCGGCACCGCGTGCAATGACGCCACTCGAAAGTACGTCGGCCCGCAGTCCCGCGCGATGCAGCAGGCGTTTGACCACGCCGGCGGGCGCCAGCTCGGCCGAGGCCAGCGCCGTGCCCAGGCCGAGGCAGGGCTCGCACAGCTCGACGCCGCGCAGCCTGACGCTCCCCGCCGTGAACTCCCTGCCGACGAGGGCATTGAGTCGAACCCCACGGGTGACGAGATTGCGCCCGGTGGCGGACAGGTCATCGCGGCGCCCGTACTCCCGTGCAAAGGCCTCGATTTCCTCGGCCTCGATGAGCGTGATGTTCTGGCCGGGCTCGTCGTGGCGACCGAAGTAGCGGTCGCCTTCGATGCCGCAGCCCTCAACCACGTTGACGGACTCGCACTCGATCTGTGCGCTGCCTTCGGCGGGACGGAGGTAGATGCGCTCAATGGTCATGATGATGATCCTGATGACGAGAAAATCGACCTGCGCCGACACGCGACGGGCT
>JAYSVE010000701.1:0-3350 GCA_043718725.1 Methylibium sp. | reverse complement strand
GGCGCCGAGCCTGATCCGCGCCGTCTACTGCTTGACTCCTTCGCTCAGGCGCCGGCCCAGCGACACGGCGTACGGCGCCGCGCGCGCGGCGAGCATCGGATCGGCCGAGCCCTCCACGCCCTTGGGCAGCACCATCGGGTTGTAGGTAATCGCCAAGCAAGGCCCGGTCGCGTCAGGCGACACGGCCTTGATCGTCAGCCGGCCGAGCGTCACTTTCTTGCGATCGTCGGGCAGTGGAATGACGGCGCTGTCGATCTTGTCACCCGGCTGGGCCAGCTGCAGGTTGAAGTCGAAGGCGATGCCGCCCGCAGCCACGCGCTGACGCAGATCGTCGAACAGAAAATCGGTGCCCTTGGCCTTGGCCTCGTCGTCGCTCAGACCCTGCGTGCCGCCCACCGGCTCGAACACCCACTTGCCGACCGTCTTGCGGCCCGCGGCATCAACGAAGCCGAAGCCGTGCACGCCCCAGTAGTTGACCTTGCCGAAGCTGGCCGGCACGGGTTGGGCGGCAAAGTACTTGCCCTGCAGAAGCACCTCGGGATTGGCGTCCGCGAAGGCCTTGACCTTGTCTGGATCGGGCTTCTTGGTCTCGGGGTCCGGCGCCAGCGAGGTCAGCCGTCCGAGCAACTGCTGCGGTGTGGCCGCGCCGAAGATCGGCGCCGAGATGTTGCCCAGCTGCCAAGACTCGCCGCCCGGCAGATCGAACTGAAGTGCCATGTTGCGTTGCGCCTTGGCGTTGTCAGGCGCCTTGGGATTGCCGCCGCCGACCGAAAAGCGCATCGATGCCGGCACGGGCCGGCCGCTGAAGGCCGAGGCGGTGGACAGCGCTCGCGCTTCGGCACTGCCGATGAACTCACCCGTTGCGCACACGCCCTTGGCACCCGAGCGGCGAAAGCCTTCGAACTTGCCGCCGGCGCGTTCCTAGGCATCGACCATCTGGTTCGGGTCGACTTGAGCGAGCGCCGGCGCGCCCGACAGCACGGCAAAGAGGGTGGCGCTGGCGGTGATAAACCGGGGCATGCGGCATGAGTGTTTCATGGGTGTCTCCTGAGGTGGAAGTGGTTGAGGAAAGTGGTCAGGTTGAAAGTGCGGCAAGGGCGCGTCGCAACGACTGAAGCTGCCGGGTCATCGCGGCGCACTGGGCTGCGGAGTACTGCGTGCTGCAAGCCACTTGCGCACGGATCGCGTGGGCGCGTCGTTGCAAGGCCCGGCCCGCGGGCGTGAGCGTGATGATTACCGAGCGCTCGTCGTCTTCGCTGCGCCGGCGCTGCACCAGCCCCCGCGCCACCAGCTTTCGCAGCAGCGGAACGAGGGTGCCAGAGTCCAGGGCCACGGCTTGCGAGAGCGCGCCGGCGCTGAGCGAGCGGTGCTGCCACAGCGCCATCAGCACGACGAACTGCGGATAGGTGAGGCCCAGCGGCGCCAGCAACGGCCGGTAGGTCTTCGTCATTGCCAGAGACGCGGCGTACAGCGCATGGCAAAGCTGATTTTCCAGGTAGAGGTCCGACGCCGGCGGGGAAGTCTTCTTCGTGGGCATATGCGCTCCGCATGAGCGAAGTCTACGATAAAAGCGTACAAAACAAACTCGTACAAAAGATAGTGGTCGGTCTCTTCGGCCGCAGCAGTGCCGCTGGCGGCTCACTGAGGACGTCATGATACGGACGCACTCTACTGGGTGCGCGGCGAATCGCCCATCGCCTTCGGACCGCCTGCCCGGTTTGCGCGCCATTGACGAGTACGTCGCTCACCACAACACCAAACCCAAGCCATTCATCTGGATCAAGAGCGCTGCCGACATCCTGCAGAAGGTCATTCGCGCCAACAGCCGCTTAAGTTCTAAACAGAATGCAACACTACACCAGCGCCGGGCTGCGCCCACCCTTGACCCGCCGCCCTGTCCGCACGCCAGGCCCCGCGGTCAGTGATGGTCTGCGGCGCGCGTGGCGCTCCACTGTTCGAGGTCGAACCAGCGCCAGGCGACCGCGCGCGGTCCCAGGTGCTCCGGACGCGGGAAGGCGCCGATGGCGACCAGTCGGTAGATGGTCGATCGCCCGAGGCCGGTCGCCTGGATCACGGTAGGCTAGCGCGCGAACAGGCGAGCCGGTTCGGCAACGCTGCGGAAGGTGGATGCGAGGCGGTTCATGCTGGTTGGCGACAATTACCTTGGCGCCGCGGTGCGTGCGCCAGGATAGTTGTCGCCGGGCGGACAAGATAGTTGACGCCGGCCACGTCACCGCGCGCGGCGACCGCCGCGAGCCCATCTATCGCGATGACGACGACCGGCGGACCCAGCTCGGGCTGATCGCCCAGGCCATGGAGCGGTTCGACGCCCAGGTGCTGGCCTATTGCCTGATGGGCAACCATTTCCACCTGGTGCTGCACACGCGCCTGGGCAACCTGTCGCGGATGATGCGGCGATGCCTATCTGCTGGCACTGTGCCGCTACTTGGAGCGCAACCCCGTGGCTGCTGGACTGGTGCCGCGCCCGCAGGATTGGCCCTGGTCGAGCTGCCGCGCGCATTTGGCGCTGGCGCCCACGCCGCCCTGGCTGGACAGCGATGGGCTGCATGCCTACCTGCTGGGCCGCACCATCGCCGGCGCCGCGCATCGGCGGCGCGCGTGCAGGCTTTACGGTGACCTGGTCGACCACGCCGACCCCGGCGACACCACCTTCTGGCGGGAAGGGCTGCGGCAGCAGATCTATATGGGCGACGAGCAGTTCGTTGCGCAGTCGCAGGCGCGTGCCCTGCCGGCGGTGTCCCTCCGGCAAGTCTGCATGAATTGAATTGATTGGTGTGGCAGCGAGGGTTGCGGGGGCGCTGGCGGAGCGAATTCTCGGTTCCCCCCCCCTTGCGTTCCGGCGCTGCCGCAGGTACCCTGTGGCCAATGCAACAAGCACTGCGCTACCGCCACCGGGTGATCACCGACGAGGACCTGGTCTTCATTCGCAGGCTCATTGCCGAGCATCCGCAGTCGAGTCGACGCAAACTGTCGGAGCAGCTTTGTCAGGTGTGGAACTGGGTGCAGGCCAACGGGGCGCTGCGCTCCATGGTGTGCCGCGGCCTGATGCTGATGCTGCACCGCCAGGGCCTGATCGAATTGCCGGTGGTGCGTCAAGTCTCGCGCAATCCGCTGGTCGAGCGCAGCGCACCGGTGGCGATCAGTTTGGATGACACATCGCTGCGGTCGAACTTGGTCGACCTTGGTTCGCTGGAGATTCGACAGGTACGGCGCACACCCGATGAAGCGCTGTTCAACGCCCTGATGCACCAGCACCACTACCTGGGCTACACGCAGCCGGTGGGCGAGCAGCTGAAGTACATGGTGTACGCCGCAGGGCGGCCGATCGC
>JAYSVE010000071.1:0-2362 GCA_043718725.1 Methylibium sp. | reverse complement strand
GCGCTCGGTCATCTCGGTGGCGGCGTTGCCGATGTCGATCTGGCCGCAGGCGATGTCGTGCGCGCGCCCGTCCAGCGACACCGCCTTGGTCAGGCCGGTGATGGCGTGTTTGGTGGCCGTGTAGGGCGCGCTGAACGGCCGCGGCGCATGGGCCGAGATCGAGCCGTTGTTGATGATGCGCCCGCCCCGCGGCGTCTGGCTCTTCATCATTCGAAACGCTTCCTGGGTGCACAGAAAGACGGCGGTCAGGTTGATGTCGACCACCGCCTTCCATTGCTCAAAAGTCAGTTCGTCCAGCGGCACCGCCGGGGCCCCGGTGCCGGCGTTGTTGAACAGCACGTCGAGTCGGCCGAAGGCGTCGTGGGTGGCTTTGAAGAGCGCCTTGACCGCCTGCGGGTCGGTGGCGTCGGTCGGGACGGGCAGGGCGTTCTTGCCCAGCGCGCCGGCCCGGGTGACGGTTTCCCGCAGGGCATCGGCGCGGCGCCCGGCGAGCACCACGTGGTAGCCCGCATTCAACAGCGCCAGGGCGCTTGCGCGGCCGATGCCGCTGCCCGCTCCGGTGACCAATGCAACTTTCATGGTGATTCCTTGTTCAGGGTGAAAAATCTTCAGGGGTGGATGAGGTCAGGGCTGTCGGGTGTCCAGCGGCACTGCGGGCAGGGTGTCGACCGCGTCCATGTCAAAGCAGTCGGCGAACGTGAAATAAAGCGAAGCGTAGAACACGGTCGAAAAAATCAGCGACGTCGGCATCGCCGCCATGGCCATCAGTTGAGCCTGTCCCAGCAGCGCGAACAACAGGTTGGCCAGAACGGCAAAGAGCAGGATCACGGCGGTCCAGGTCAGCACGTAGACGGTGAACGCAGCGCGGTTGCGCCAGCATGCCATCAGGCTGAAGAACAGTGCCTTGGCCGCCGACTGTCCGCCCCAGTGCACCAGGGCCGGTGCGTGCCAGAACGGCACCGACAGCAGGCCGGCCAGGCCGAACCGAAGCAGCAGCCCCATTTGCAGGCGCGGGTCGGACAACTGCTCCCGCACCACCTCGGGCGACTTGCCGCTGTTCGACATGGTTTGCATCACCGTGTCGAGCGCGCCGCCGTCGACGACGTCGCTGAGCCACATGATCAGGGCGGTGGCCAACGCATACAGCACGCCGAGCTGCAGCATCGCGACCCGACGCGGCCGGCCCGCGCGCAGCGGCTCGATGAAAACCCGCGGCATCGGCATCTGGCCGGCCAGCGCCTTGCGGGTGCCGATCATGAACCCCAGCGATGCCAGTGGCAGCACCGCCAGCAGCAGCAGCGTACCAATGTAGGGCAGCAGCAACGACAGGAACAGCAGCATCAGAAAGCTGGCGAACAGCGCCGCAAAACCCAGCGGCTGCTTGAAGAAAATGACAAAGCCCTGGCGCACCCAGTGGGCGCCCCGGAACGCGGGGGTCAAGCGGAGTTTCATGGTGCTTTCAGGGTCGACGTCAGGGGCTCGCAGAGGTTGCAACGGCCTGGGCGAACGACCAGGGCCGGTCACGCCGCGCCATCAACACGCGCTCGAAGTGGGTCGGATCATGCGGCTGCAACACGCTGGCGTCGCGCGGCAGGTGGCGGTCCCACAGGCGCGAGATCCAGAAGCGCAGCGCGGCGCCACGCTGCAGCGCCGGCAACAGGGCCACCTCGTCGTCGCTCAAGCGGCGCACGGCGTCGTAGGCGCTCACCAAGGCGCTGGCCCGCTCCGCGTCGAGATGACCCGGCGGCAGGCCTGTGCACCAGTCGTTCAAGCACACGGCAATGTCGAACACGCAGGTGTCGACGCCGGCGAAATAGAAGTCGAACAGGCCGGTGAGTTCGGGGCCTTCGAACATCACGTTGTCGCGGAACAGGTCGGCATGGATGGGCCCGCGCGGCAGGCCGGCACAGGCGGGCGTTGCCGCCAGCCGCTGCTGGAACGCCAGTTCATCCCGCACCAGGTGGGCCTGTGCGCTTGCCAGGTGCGGCAGCAGCAGCGGCACGGTGTCCACCCACCACGCCAGGCCGCGCAAATTGGGTTGGTGCGGCGCGAAATCCCGGCCCGCCAGGTGCATGCGCGCAAGCATGGCGCCGACCCGTGCGCACTGCAAGGCGGTCGGCGCCATGGCGTGCTGGCCGGGCAGACGGTCGACCACGGCCGCCGGTTTGCCATTCAGGCTGTGCAGGATCGAAGCGCTGCCATCGGCCTTCGGGCCGGGCACCGGAATGCCGCGTTCGGCCAGGTGTTTCATCAGGTGCAGGTAGAAGGGCAACTCCGCTGCCGTGAGGCGCTCGAACAGGGTCAGCACATAGCGGCCCCGGGTGGTGTCGACAAAGTAGTTGGTGTTTTCGATGCCGCCGGC
>JAYSVE010000008.1:0-2481 GCA_043718725.1 Methylibium sp. | reverse complement strand
TCAATGCCAGCGCCCCGCCGCAACAGCGCTGGCTCGACGGCTGGCTGGTGCGGTTCTCGCCCGGCAAGGCAAAGCGCGCCCGCTGCGTCAATGCCGTTGCGCCCGGTCGATTGCCGTTGGACGAGCGGCTCGCGTTGTGCGGCCAGGTTTTTGCTCAAGCCGGCTTGCCGCTGATCGTGCGTGTCACGCCGATGTCGGTGCCGGACAACCTCGACAGCGTGCTCGAACAGCGCGGGCTGCGGCGCTTCGACGACACCCGGGTGATGATGCTGCCCGATCTGGGCAACACCCTGGCGCCGCGCATCCCGCCCCACATGTCACTGCATTCCATCGGCCTGGAGCCGTTTGCGCAGCGGGTTGGCGCGCTGCGCGGCTCACCGTTGGCCCAACGCCAGGCCCACGGCCAGCGCCTGGTCAATGCGCCCGTGCCATTCTTCGCGTTCGAGCTGCATGCCGACGGCGCACTTGTCTCTTGTGGACAATTCGCGATCGAGGCCGACATGGTGGGCCTGTACGACATCTACACCGCGCCCGCGGCACGCGGCCGCGGCCATGCCCAACTGCTGTGCCGCCACCTGTTGGCCACAGCGCGTCAACGCGGCGCCCGCCACGCCTACCTCCAGGTCGAAAGCGACAACCACCCCGCAAGGTCAATCTACCAGCGCCTGGGTTTCGCCGACGCCTACGCCTACCACTACCGCACCGCCGATCCGGCCGCGGCGTGAACCAGGCTATGCGATCGCGACGCCTGCCGGCCCGCCTCGACAGGGGCCGGCCAACGATGTCGGGGCGATGCGGTCAGAACCCCCGCGCAGGCGCATTCCGGGCGCGGCCCGTGGTCCTGCGGGAGTAATTCACGCCAACCCGCCAGATGGGGACTTGACCCGCACTCGCGGGGTGGCTGCCTGGCACTTCATCGCTCAAAGTCGCGTCTACTCCCATGACGAGCGTGCGGCCTGAATCCGCCCGCAGTGTCACAAACGAACACCAGAGAAGAAGGTAGCGCATGGCTTTCACAACGACTCTTGCCCGGGGTGCCGGCGCGGCAATTCTGGCTTTCGCCGGGCTGTTGACCGCATGCGGCGGCGGTGGCGGCACAAACTCCGTCTTCGACAACCCGCCACCGACCAGCACCACCGGCGCGGTCGAGGGCAGCGTTCTCGACGCAGGCACAGGCGCCCCCATTGCGGGCGCCCTGGTTCAGGCCGGAACCCTTCAGGCGACCACCGCAACCAACGGGAAGTTCGCGCTGCGCTCGGTCGCCGCAAGCACGCGGCTGGTTCTCAAAGTCACCGCAGCAAACTATGCGGAACACCTGGTCGTGACCCAGGTGACGGCCAACACCACCACCAACGTGTTGACCCAATTGCTTCGCCTGGGCGCCACCGAAACCCTGGACCTTTCAACCGGCGGCACCGTCAACGTGCCTTCGTCGACCGGCCAGGCCGTCGTACCGGTCAATGGATTGGCCTGCGGCGGCCTCGCCGTTGTCAGTGTCACGCCCATCAACGCGTCCTTGAATCCCGGCTTCCTGCCCGGCGACTTCAGCGTCGGCGGCACCACCCAGCCGCTGGAAAGTTACGGTGCCGTGACCCTGACCGTCAACGATCTCAACGGCGCACCGATGGCGCTGACCTCGTGCGGCTTGATCACGATCCGCATCCCGGTGTCCAGCCGCTCCCCAACGCTGTTGCCGGTGCTTCCGCTCTACTTCCTCGACACCACCACAGGGCAGTGGGTGCGCGAAGGCAGCGCCGCGCTCAACGGAACCGCGCCGAACCAGTACTACGAGGCCAGTGTCTCGCACGCCGGCACCTGGAGCGTGGACCAGCCCTACGACACGGTCGACGTGACCGGCTGCATCGTCGACGTTCTCAATGTGCGCGTGGCGGGCGCCCGCGTTGTGGCCGATGGCATCGACTACACCGGCAGCACCTCGGTGGCGACGGACAGCAACGGCGGCTTCGCGCTGCCGATGAAAAAGTCCGCACGCGCGGCCATCACCGCGCGCAGCGGCGCCAAGACGTCCAATTCCATCGCTGCTGGCCCAAGCGGAATCAACTTTTCGGCTGGCAACACCTGCCTGGTGCTGACCGACAGCGCCAACAACGTGTCCATCAAACTGTCGTGGGGAGAGGCGCCCGCCGACGTCGATTCACACCTGTTCACGCCCAGCGCTGACCATGTTTTCTTCAACAACCCGGGAAGCCTCACCGCCGCGCCGTGGGCCAACCTGGACGTTGACGACATCGTCGGATTCGGCCCGGAGATCGTCACGCTGCGACGCCTGCAGGTGGGCACCTATACCTACGTTGTCAACAACTTCTCGGAGACCTTTGGGCCCGGCATCACGGCGTCGCCCACCCGGGTCGAGCTCAATGTGGCCGGCGAATCGACGGCCTACGCGCCGCCGGCCGGTGAGGGCACCGCCCTGTGGTGGACCGTGTTCCGCTTCAGTGTCGATGCCCAATGCCGCGTCAC
>JAYSVE010000700.1:0-3351 GCA_043718725.1 Methylibium sp. | reverse complement strand
ATGCACGGTGCGACCCAGCGCGACCAGTGCCAACGCCGCCATCACAAGGAAGAAAACCCTGCGACGGCGCTTTTGCGCCAGCGGCACGCTCATTGCGGCGCAACGATCACGTCGAGCTTGTAGCGGCGGGCGCTCGCCACCAGGCGGCCGTCGCCCTTGATGGCGGTGACGAAGCCTTCGACCCGGGCATGCCAGGCGTCATCGCCCGGCCGCACGGCGTAGGCGTAGGACATCGGGCGGTACGGCGCGGGCGGGCTGATCAGCCGCGCCCAGTCGACGTTGTCGAGCATGCGCCGGCTGTAGGGGTAGTCGGTCATGAACACATCGGCGCGGCCGGCTTCGACTTCTTCCTCGCGGGCGCGGGCGTTGTCGACCACCAGCAAGGTGGCGGCGCGCAGTCTTTCGCGCAGCACGGTTTCGACGATGGTGCCCTTGAGCACCGCCACCACGACGCCAGGTTTGTCGATGTCCGACCAGGCCTTGATGCGCCGGTTGCCGAGCGTGGTGATGGCATAGACGTCGCTCACCAGGTGCGCGCGGGTGAAGCGCAGCTTCAGGGCCTTGGCGGGCGAGACGCCGATCGCGAACATCGCGATGTCGCAGCGGTCCTCGGTCACGTCGTCGGCGACCTTGCTGAACGAGCTGTCGACGAAGCGGACGTCGACGCCAAGGTCTTTGGCCAGGGCGCGGGCCATGTCGACGTCCACGCCGCTGAGCTGCCGGGTGTGCGGATTGCGGTAGGAAATGCCGTAGTAGTCGGGCGCGATGCAGACCCGCAACTCCCGCGCCGCCAGCACACGTTCCAGGTGGGCGGTGTCGGCCCGTGCTGGCGCGCCCAGCAGCAGCCCCAGCCCGCACATCAGCAGTAGAACTTGTCGCATGCAATGACCCCTTGCCTTGTCGATCCATGGTTCAGCCATGGCGCGCTGCCGTGAGTTGGCGCACGGCCCATTGTTTCGGGGCGGTGCGCAGGTCGGTGCCAGAGGAAGGGGGCAAAGGCAGGGCATCTCTCGCGCTGACGGCCCCGCCGCGCGGCTTCTTGGGCGTGGGCGCGTCCGTCTGGGGCAAGCTTTGAGGCCGTGTGCTCCGGGTCGCGACCCACGCGCTGGGGTCGTGCGGCACGCACGGCGCCGGGGCCGGGCTAGCGCGGCACCAGCTTGTAGACCTTCCCCGTGTTGCCGTGGGGGCCCAGCCCCTCGTGTGTGAGCACGTAGATCTCACCGGCGCGGTCTTCGGCCAGGCCGATGATCCGGCTGGCGACCTGCAGGATGGGCTCGAAGGCCCACGGCGTGCGCGGCCGGTCGCCGGGTGTGGCCACGAAGAGCTGCCCCGAGGGCTGGCGAAACGCGGCGCTCCAGTCGGCGAAAAGCAGCTTGCCCTTCAGCCTCGGCAGCGCGCTGCCCCGGTACATGCGGGCCCCGGTGATGGCCGTGCCCACGCCCTGCAGGCCGAGGTGGCGCGAATCGGCGTGCGCCACCTGCATGTTGGCGTACTCCACCACCGGCATCTCCAGCGGCCGGCCGCTCGCGTCCTTGTCGGGGCACGAGGCGGGCGGATGGCGCGGTCGCAGGCGGTCCACGCAGTGCGCGCCCTCCATCAGCGGCCAGCCGAAGTTGCCGGGCCCGCGCACGCGGTAGGCGGCCTCCCACAGCGTCTCGGCGGTGGCGGTGATGTAGAAGTCGCCGCGGGCGGCGCGGTCGAAGGCGATACGGTAGGGGTTGCGAAAGCCCCACGCAAACACCTCGGGCCGCCCCTGCTTTGCGCCCACGAAGGGGTTGTCTGGCGGAACGGCATAGCCCGGGAAACCGCGGTCGACGTCGATGCGCAGCACCTTGCCGAAGAGCGAGTCGAGGTCCTGCGCCAGGTGGTCCCACAACAACAACTCCGCCGGCACGTTAAAGGCTTCGAACAGCACCTGCTTGCCGATGCCGTGCGAGGCGCCGCTGTCGCCGAAGCCGATGTAGAGGTAGCCGTCGGGCCCGAACCCGAGGGCGCCGCCGTTGTGCTTGCGGCTGGGCCAGTCGAGCTCGATCAGCACGCGCTCGCTGGCCAGGTCCACGGTGCCCAAGGCGCCGGAGGCGCCAGCCGTGGCGGGCTTGACCGTCAGCTCCGAGACGCGGCGGGTGTAGTTCCAGTTCTGCGGCGCACTCGCGCGCAGCGGCGCGCTGTAGGTGACGAAGAAGCGGCCGTTGCGCGCGAAATCGGGGTGCAGCGCAAAGCCCAGCAGGCCGCGTTCCTCGAAGTCTTGCGCCACCGGCAGCATCCGCGGCCGCAGGTCGAGGAAGGGTTCGGCGGCCACGCTGCCATCGGCTTGCAACACGCGCACCACGCCGTCCTGCTGGACGATGAGGAAAGCGCCGCCCGCGAGCTGCTCGAGCTGGATCGGCGCCACCAGGTCCTGGGCCACCGGTTGCAGCCTGAAATCCTGCGCCCACAGGGTCGGCGTGGCGGCGAGCAGGCCCAGCATGCCGAGCCGGCCGAGCCGGCCGAGCCAGCCGAGCCTGCGGCGAAGGCGCAGAAGACAAGTTTGGGCGCGCAACCAGCGGCCGGGGCAGGGGGTGTGAAGCATCGGTGTCTCCGCGGCAGGCCAGGGTGATGTCGGGCCGCCATTATTGATGGGCAGAACGCTGAAGTCGTCCACTGCGAGCCCGAACTGTCCATTGTCATCGGTCTCGTCGCCGAGCTTGTTGGCCATCGAATTGATCGACGCGATGCGCGGTTCGGCGGGCTTCAGGTCCTGGAATGCGACGGCGTGCTCCTTTGCGGCCTCCGGGAACTCGGGCGCGCCGCCGTAGCTGGTCATCAGGGTGGCCCGGTCGATTCGACAAGCTCAGCGCAAGCCGGCAAGCTGTCCACCTGGACAAGGCCCGAACGATTCCAATTCTGTTCAGCGCGCCGCCAGCCGCGCCGGTGACCTGCGAGCATCTGGGGATGCTCACCAAGGGTGATTTGATGCGAACCTGGTTTCGAGTGCTCACCGAAAACACCAGTCGATACGTTCCAGGGTCGCAGCTGATCACCCTCAAGCTGGGTGAGAGCGCTACGCACCCGATTGAGCCGCGCTGCGGCGCGCTGGCGGCGTTGCTTCTCCTCGCAGGCATGAGCCCGCAGCGTCGTCGCCCTTGCAGGGCGCGCCTGCGCTTGCAAGCGCAGGCCGTTCCGCAGGCGGGCAGCAGGCTGCCTGAAATCCCTGCTACACCCTTGCCAGCCCACCGCATCGCAGCTCACTCTGGCGCGTCCAACTGCCGTTTCTAGGTCGAACGGCCTGGTAGCGCGCCAATGGCGAACGGGCATTCGTAAACCCGAACGCCCTCCATCTTTGAAGCAAGGCGCGGCGTCAAATTCGACGCC